>NZ_JBFBJY010000061.1:0-52635 GCF_040702125.1 Kitasatospora sp. NPDC085895
CGGTCATCCCCGCACCGGCCGGCCCGGCCGCGACCTCGCGGGTCACGCCGCCGCCGTTGAGCCACGGCACCGCCGCCCGGTCCGCCGCCCGCAGTACCTCCACCGCCATCGCCCCTCGCCCCGTCCTGCTCGCCGGTCCGCTTCGCGGCGATTCTTTCACGCACCGCGGGGCCGGACACGGCCCGCCGACCGGTGCCGGCCCGGGCCCCCGGCGGCGGATCCGATGCGTCGTCAACTCTCCGGCGGGGTGGAGCCGTCGGTGGGACCATCGGGAGCGGCACCCCGCGCCGGACGCCTCCACCCACGCCGGGCTGCCCCACCGGCCGTCTGCGCGCATCTCGAACACCGGGAGAGATGAGTCACAGACGTTCGGTCGAAAATCATGACAAGCTGGGTCGAAGTGATACCGCTCTACCGAGGACATCACCCATGCATCACGGAGCCCACCCCGCTCCCGCTCCTGCCCCCCGTGCCGACGTCGCCCTCGCCCGAGGCTGTACGGAATGCCGTGGATGGGGCAGCGTCATCACCGATTCCGGCCGGCACGAGCTCTGCTCGGCCTGCCAGCGCACCCCGGAGGACGCCCTGCCGGGCGACGAGGACCCCTCCGGACCTTCGCGTGCCCTGCTCCGACCGGCCACCCAGGCCCTCTGACCGGCCCCGGCCCGGTCGGCCCCGCCCGACCGGTCCCCGCCGGCACCACCCGCGGTCGGCAACGGCCGACACGTAGGCATCCCGCCATGCACCACACCCTGACGGAGCACGCCCGGTGCGTGTACGGCGACGAGTACCGGCCCACGCCGGAATGCGACCGCGGCCACGACGAGGCCTCGTTCCTCGAGGAACTCACCTTCGCCGACCCGGACGCCGTACTCGCCATGCTGCGCGAGCTCTCGCCGCACCTGGTCGACGGCCATCTGCCGGTCCGCATGCGCAACCTCGCGTACCGGCTGGTGCTGCTGCAGTGCCCCGACGAGCCGGAACTGCTGCGCGAGGCAGCGGACAACCTCTACCTGCACGGCCCCAGCTGGGACGGCATCGCGGCCGATCTCCGCCGGCGGGCCGACGCTCTCGACAGCGGCGTGACATCCGCCGCTCCGCTTCCCGGCACGCCGTAGGCCCCGGCCGGCCGCTCCCGAGCTCAGCCCGGCACGAACATGCACCCGAGCAGGCCCGCGCCCGCGTCGGCGGCGGCCTGCCACAGCGGGCCGATGCCGTCCAGCAGTGCGGCCGCCTCCTCCGGCCGGCCGCCGCCGTAGTCCGACAGCCGCTCCGCGGTGCGCCGCTCGACGGCCGGACACTCGCCGTCCGGCAGGTCCAGCGCGGCGAACACCTCCGGCAGGGCGGCCCGTACCTGCCCGGCGTCGAGGAAGAAGTCACCGAACCAGCCGGGCAGCCGCGCGAACCGCTCGGGGCCCAGCCCGTGGGCCAGGGCCGCCGCGGGGAATCCCTTCCGGCAGACCGGCGTCAGCATCAGCGGCTGCCACTCGGCGGGCACCCGGTCGAAGGCCGCGTACAGCTCCTCGACCCAGCCGTCCAGCGGACAGGCACCGGACAGCAGGTCGAAGGCCACCGTCGCCGCCCGGTCCGCGGACTCCACCCCGACGGCCTCCGGTGCGGCGCACCACTGCTGCCGCAGTTCCCGGGTGCGGGGGCGTTCCGCTGCGCCTCGACCACCGGCCCGGCCACCGCGGCCGGCTCGGCCACGACCTCCACCGGCACGGGCGCGAGCACCCACACGCCGATGAATCCCACCGCTCCCCCTCCGTCCGCGGACCCGATCGTGCCCGCGCCCCCGGGGTGCGCCGCCGGTGGGGGTGCCGAGCGGGCGGCCGGGGAGAACAGTGGAGGCATGAGCATCGTCGTTCTGCACGAGCCGTTGGCCGACAGTCCGGTGCTCCCGCCCGACGGGGCGGGCACCACCGTGCACGCGGCCCCCACCGACGTCCCCCTCACCCGGACCTTCTGCGGCCAGCAGGCCGAGGGCATGAGCCAGGTGGACATGGAGGCCGTGGGCGCCGCGGCCTGGGATCCGGCGCCGGAGTCGGCCCGGGTCTGTCCCGAGTGCAACCGGGCCGTGACCGTGGGGCACTGGGACGTCTGCTGACGCCCTCAGCCGGTCAGCCCGTCGGCCGTCCACCAGGCCCGCGGGGTCTCGCAGCTGCCGACGACCGGGGCGGTGGCGGGCCCGCGGTCGACCAGGCAGCCCCCGTCGTCGGCGCGGATCGTGAAGCGGGCCCGTGCGGGCTGCGGCTCCAGGTGCAGCGGGTCGGCGTCGGTGACCCGGACGAAGGACCAGATCTGGGACGGGTCGTCGGCGAGGCCGCGGGCACGGTCCGACCGCAGGTCCACGGTGCCGTCCGGCTCGGCGGTGAGCAGCAGCGGACCGGCCGTGTCGTCGCCGGCCAGCAACGACTGGATCAGCAGCCGCCCGCCCGCGGACGGGCGGACCAGCCACTCCTGGGAGTCGGCGGCCGCGACGGGCGCGGTCCGCAGGCCGGTGCCGTCGGCGGCCCTTGAGTCCTCGGCCGCGACGGTGCCGTCCGCCTGGAGCCGCAGACCGCTGCGGTGAGCCGTGAACACCCCGAGTCCGCGGTCGGGCAGCGGCACGCCCGCGCCGCGGTCCGCGCGCAGCGGCGGTGCGGCCTCGACCGAGCGGTGCCCCGGGTCCTCCGCCCGGACGACGACCGCTGCGGTGTCGTCCGGCGCACCGGCCGCGGAGGCGGCGATGGGGCCGGCGAGCGGGCCGCCGAACAGCACGCCGGGGAGGAGCGCCAGCGCGGCGGTGGCCTTGGCGGCGCTGAGGGCAGGTCGGTAGCACACAGTGGGGAACCCCCGTGACGGTGGAGAGGCCTGCCCTGCTGCCGAGGACGGTCTCCCACCGGCCCCGGGTACTGCGGACGGCCCTGGTCGGGACGGGACTGGTGGCACTGCCCCTCGCTCTGTCGGGGGCTCGTGCCCGGCGGCCGGTCTCGCCTCCACCAACGAGCTGCCGCCGGCGAAGTCACGCCCCGCGTGCTGCCGACCGGGTCAGTCGCCGTCCTGCACCCAGGCCACGGCGTCTGCGCGCCGGGCCAGCGGGAAGGTCCTCGTCTCGCCGGGCGTCATCCAGCCGAAGAGCGCGGTCAGGTGGGTCATCCACTCGACGTCCGTGACCAGCGCGATCCGCTTCCACGCCCGCAGGTGCTCCACGCCCATCCTCAGGTCCTGCCACAGCGCCCCGCCGGTCATCCCGTGGAACTCGGGGACGACGATGACGCACCGCACCTCCCCGGCCTCGGCGGCCCCCGTCAGCGCGGGCAGCAGCACGTCCCGGTAGTCCTCGGCCGACAGCGTGCCACCGGTCTCGAACCCGATCACACCCGCCGGCAGGTCCTCCAGCCTCTCGATCACATCGCCTCCCGAAACCACCCGTCCCGTCCCGCCCCGGCCGGGGCGCGCCGCTGCCCACGCTAGGACGGCGTCCCGGCCCGGGCATCTCCTCGCCGTCCGGAGGCCGGCCCGGTCAGGTGTGGGCGCCGGGCCAGGGGCCGGGGGTGGGGACGGCGGGCTTGTCGGTGGTCTCGGTGGTGGCGGTGCGGAAGCCGGCCGCGCGGTAGGTCCGCAGGGCGGCGGGCCCGTCCAGCGAGCAGGTGTTGACGGTGACCGTGGTGGTGGGCGGCAGGGCGGGGTGCCGGTCGGCGAGGTCCCAGGCGCGGGCGAGTCCGACGCCGAGCAGGTGGCGGCCGAGGCCGCGGCCGATGAACTGCGGCAGCAGCCCGAAGTAGGCGACCTCGACGCGGCCGTCCCCGCGCGGCTCCAGCTGCACGTATCCGGCCGGGGTGCCCGCCACGTACGCGACCCAGGTCTCCACGCCGTCGCGGTCGAGCCACTCCTGCCACTGGCGGTGGCTCCAGGGCAGCCGGTCCGTCCAGGTCCACGGGCCGCCGACGGCAGTGTAGAGGAAGCGGGCGAACTCCGGCCCGGTCTCCTCGGCCAGGAGGATCTGCAGCGGGGTGTTCTCCGGTGCGGGCGCCTCCACCAGGTCGGTGCGGGAGGTCTGCTCCAGGTACCAGGTGGTGACGGTGATCGTCTCGCTCATGCGGCCCAGGCTCTCACGCCGTCCGCACCGTGCCGGGCCCGGGGCGGGAGGCGCTCAGCGGGTCTCGCCCCGGGCCCGCATCTCGGCCTCGGCGATGTGGTCGCGGCCGGGCGCCAGCGCCTCGCGGACCTGCCGCTCCGCCTCGACGAAGGCCCGGTGGTACCCGTCGTTGTAGGTCTCCACGACCTGGTACGTCCACATGCCCGGCAGCACGTCCCGGCCCTGCACCTCGCGGGCCACCAGGTCGGCCCACTCGCCGCGCCCGGCGTCCCGCAGGGCCTGCACGGCGAGGCCGACGACCCGGTCCGCGCCGCCGGTCAGCTGGTGGAAGTCGTAGAGCCGGCCCCGGGCCCGTTCGGTCATCTCCAGGGCCTCGGAGAGGAGCCCGAGGGCCTCGACCGTCTTGTCGTCCATGCCGTCCGGGCGGGTGTGGCGCCGGTCGGGCTGCTGCGGCTGCTGCGCGTCGTCGCTCATGGTCGTCCCTCCGGCGGGCCTGCGGTGGTGCCCGCTCCCTCCAGCTTCCCCGTGCGGGGGGCGGCGTCAATCCGTCGTCAATCGGTCGTCAATCGGCGCCGGGCAGAGTGGTTCGGTCGGGGACGGCCGACCCGGTCGAGGGTGGCCGCTCCGGCCAGGGACAGGGGGACGCCATGCAGGACGGGGACAGGACGGGCCGCGGCCACGCGGTCGTCGCGGGGGCGGGGATCGGCGGCCTGCTGGCCGCGCGGGTGCTGAGCGAGAGCTTCGCCCGGGTCACGGTCGTCGACCGGGACGCGCTGCCGGAGGGCGGTGGCCCGCGGCGCGGGGTGCCGCAGAGCCACCACGCCCACGGCATGCTGTCGAAGGGCTTCGAGGTCCTGCAGGACCTCTTCCCCGGGCTGCGGGAGGACCTGGTGGCGCGGGGGGCGCTCGTCCGGGACGTGCAGGCGGACGTGAACTGGTTCAACGACGGCCGGCGGCTGCTGCGGGCGCCGTCCGGGCTCCCCTGCCTGATGGTGAGCCGCCCCGGGCTGGAGCGTCACCTCCGCTCCCGGGTGGCGGCGCTGCCGGGCGTGGAGATCCAGCAGCGGACGGAGGTCCTGGAGCCGGTCGCCGACCCGGCGGGCGGCCGGGTCACCGGCGTACGGCTGCTGCGGGTGAACGCCGAGCCGGAGGTGCTGGCGGCGGACCTGGTGGTCGACGCCACCGGCCGCAGCAACCGCGGCGCCACCTGGCTGCGCACCCTCGGCTACGCGCCGGCGCCGGAGGAGCGGGTGGACTCCGGCCTGGTGTACGTCTCCCGGGAGTACCGGCGCAGCCCGGGCGACGCGGACGCGGACGCCTTCGTCGTCGGCGCCTCCGCGGACGCGCCGCGCGGCGGTGTGGCGCTCAGCGGCGAGGGCGACCGCTGGCTGGTCACGCTGTTCGGCATGAACGGCGACGTCCCGCCGGTGGACCCGGAGGGCTACCACCGCTTCGCGCGTCGCCTGCCCGTGCCCGACCTGCACCGGCTGCTGGAGCGCCTGGAGCCGCTCACCGCCCCGCGGCTGATGCGCAGCCCGGTGTCGATCCGCCGCCGTTACGAGCGGCTGGAGCGCTTCCCCGAGGGGTACCTGGTGCTCGCCGACGCGCTCTGCCAGTTCAACCCGACCTACGGGCAGGGCATGACGGTGGCGGCCTGCGAGGCGGCGGCGCTGCGGGAGTGCCTGGCGGAGGCGTCCGGGGAGCCGCTGGCCCGGCGGTTCTTCCGGCAGGCCGCCGCGATCACCGACGTGGCCTGGGACATGTCGGTCGGCGGCGACCTGCGGTTCCCGTTCGTGGACGGCCGCCGCTCGCCGCGGGTCCGGCTGCTGAACCGGTACGTCGCCCGGCTCCACCGGGCCGCCGAGGCCGACGCCGGGGTGGGCCGGGCCTTCCTCGCCGTCGCCAACCTGGCGGAGCCGCCGCAGCGGCTGCTGGCGCCGGCGGTGCTGGCCCGGGTGGTCCGGCCCGCGCGGCCGGCACCGGCCGCCCGGCTGCGCGGCGTCCCGGCGGCCGAGCCGGGACCCACGGCGGAGCAGCCGGAACGCGCGGCCTCCTGACCGCGTCCCGGGCGCGGACGGCGGAGGGCCCGGACAGCGGAGGGTCTGGACAGCGGTGCGGGAGTCGGTCACTCTTCACCACCATGACCCTCCCGCTCCCCCCGCACTCCCCCGGTGCCGCGCGCACCCGGCTGTTCGACGCGATCACCGCGGTCGGTGACGAGGCGGTGGCGCTGCTCGCCGGCCGCGACGGCGGCACGCCGATATCCGGTGCCGAGTGGACGGTGGCCGAGGCCGCGGCCCATCTGGCGATGGCGAACGAGCTGATGGCCGCACTGGCCGCCGGTGAGGAGCGGACCTACGGGGACGGCTCCCCGGGGTCGCTGGCGGCGGCGAACGCGGCCTCGCTGGCCGAGCGGCCGGAGCGGGACCTCGCCGTGCTCGGCGCGGACATCGCGGCGCAGGCGCGGGAGTTCACCGCCGCGGCCGGGCCGCGGGCGGGCACCGACCCGGTGCTGACCCCGCTCGGCCCGATGGACCTGGACACCCTCGGCTCCTACCTGCTGACCCACATGCTCGGCCACCTGTACGACATCGCCGTCGCGCTCGGGCGGCCGCACCCGATCGACCGGCAGCGGGTCGAGCTCACGATGCCGTTCCTGCGGACGGCCATGCCGCGGGTGGTCGATCCCCGCTCGGCGGCCGGGCACCACGCCTGCTACCGGCTGCGGGTCCGCGGCGGGGACGGGTTCGCGGTGACCTTCACGGACGGGGCGGCCGTGGTGAGCGACCGTCCGCCGCGCCGGCCCGACTGCACGATCATGACCGAGTCGGTGGCCTTCTTCCTCATCGCCCTCGGCCGGTACACCGCCACCACCGCCCTCGCCCGCGGCAAGGTGCTCGCCTGGGGCCGGAAGCCGTGGCTGGCCCCGGCGTTCCCCGGCCTGTTCGCCGCCCCCTGAGCAGGGCGCCGGTAGGCGGTGTGGGACGATCCGCTCCCCGGCAGGCGCCGGGCGGTGACGAGGGGATGGTCCGGTGAGTACGTTCCGGGTGGCATGCGTGGTGGCGGTGTGGCTGGTGGTGTTCATCCAGGCGGTCCCGGCATTGGCGCGCGGCCGCGCTCCGCGCTGGTTCGGCCACCGGGTGGGCTCCCCGCGGCTGTGGGCGGCGGGCGCGGTGGTGACGGCCGTCGGCTGCACGCTCGGCCTGCTGACACCGGTGTGGTGGCCCGGACCTCTGGTGGTCCTCCTCGGACTGGGCATCGGCGAGTGGGGCAGCCGCGCCGGGCGCGACCGGGCCTGACCCCGGCTCAGCCGCGGACCGTACCCGGGCCCGGTTGAGTACCGCTACTCACGCGGCCCGCGGCGACGCTCCGCGAGGATGACGGCACCACCCGCCGAAGGCAGCGAAGGAACACCATGCTCAGCCGGACCGCCAGCGCCCTGGTACCCGTTCTCGGCCGTCTGTCCGTCAGCTCCGAGACGTCCGGCCCGGTCGCCCCGGGCAGCATCGTCGCCGCCAACCACAGCTCGCTCGCCGACCCCGGCGTGGTGCTGGCCGCCCTGCACCGGCTGGGCACCGAGCCGGTGGTGATGGCCACGGCCGGGCTGTGGCGCGTCCCGCTGCTCGGCCGACCGCTGCGCGGCGGCGGGCACGTCCCCGTGCACCGCGGGACGGCCCGGGCCGCCGCCGCCCTGGACCTCGCCGCCGAGGCGCTCGCGGACGGCCGGGTCGTACTGATCTACGGCGAGGGCGGCCTGCCGAAGCGCCGCGACCCGCGCGACGCCGAACCCGGCGCCTTCCGCACCGGTCTCGCCCGCCTCGCGGCGGCGAGCGGCGCCCCGGTCGTCCCGCTCGGCCAGTGCGGCGCCCGCCGGTTGAGCTCGGGCGGCACCGCCAAGCAGCTCGCCGGATTCGCCACCGCCCCGCTGCGCCGCCCCGCCCTGCACGTCCACCTGGGCGCCCCGCTGCACCTGGACGGCGACATCGCCGAGGCGACGGCCGCCGCCCACCGGGCCGTCACCGCGGCCTGGCGCACCGCCGAGCAGCACCTGCACGGCGACGCGGGGCACCCCGGCGGGCCGGACCGGTCTCCGGTGACGCCCCGGACGCACGGCCCGGCCGGACTGCCGTCCTCGTCGTAGACCGCCGTGCAGCAGCCGGAGCCGCGGTCGAACGGCGGGAACCCTCGCGGCTGCGGTGCGCGACGCTCTCCCGCGAGCGCCTGCTCCCCTGCGGACGGCCATGACGTGGACCGGTGACGGCCGAGGCGTGGCGGTGCGTCACCAGACGTCGCCCTCGCGCCAGTCGGCGACCAGTTCACCCGTGACGTCGACCGGCACGGCGAGCGGCAGGACGTAGATGCCGTCGTCCTCCTCGGCGGTGCGCCGGATGCCGTCCGGGGTGAGGGCGTAGGCACGGCCCCGCCAGGGCTGCCAGCCGTGGGCGGTGTAGAACGGGACGGCGGTGTCGGTGCTGCCGAGGGCCGCCAGGTCGTAGGCACCGCGGGCGATCCGGACGAGCTCGGCCAGCATCGCCGAGCCGATGCCGTCCCGCTGCCGGTCAGCGCGGACGGCCACGCCCTCGACGTAACCCGTCCGCAGCGCCCGCCCGCCGTGCAGCAGCCGTCGCTGGACGATCGCGGCGTGGCCGACGAGTTCCGCGCCGTCCCGCACCAGCGTGTGCAGCCCGCCGAGGCAGTGCTCCCAGTCCTCGTCCGTCATGTCCGGCGCGAAGACCTCGTCGAGCAGTCCGCGGGCGGCCGCCAGGGTTCCGGCGTCCAGATCGGCGGTGTGGGCGACCTGTACCGAGTGCATGTCCACCATCCTGGCACTCCGTCAGATGCTTTCGCCGAGTTGGCGTTCGGCGCTGTCGAGGAGCATGTCCAGGGCGACCGGGTAGGCGCTGTCGGTCATGCGGGCGGCGAGGAGGTCGGCGGTGGCGGCGATGTGGGGGTGGGTGTCGGCGGGGAGGCGGGCGTAGGTGGACTCCCACATGCGTTCGTCGGCGGTGCGGGCCTCGGCGGGGAGGGCGAGCGAGGCGGCGTCCAGGGCGGCGAAGGCGAGGGCCTGGTCGATGAAGGCGTGGTAGACGCGGACGGCCACCGGGTCGGGGAAGCCTGCGGTGCGCAGGATGCCGAGGATCGTCTCGTCGGCGGCGATCTCGCGGTCCCGGCCGGTGACCCGGCTGGCGGTGAGTGCGGCGGCCTGCGGGTGGTCGAGGTAGGACCGGTGGATCCGCAGGCCGAGTGCGCGCAGGTCGTCCTGCCAGCGGCCGCCGGCCCGCCAGCCGGCCAGGGCGCGGCCGATCAGTTCGTCGCCGATGGCGAGGGTCAGGTCGTCCATGCCGCGGAAGTAGCGGTAGAGGGCGCTCGGGTCGCAGCCGAGGGCGAGGCCCAGGCGGCGGGCGGTGAGGCCGCTGCCGCCGTGCTCGCGGAGCATCCGCAGGGCGGTCCGCACGATCAGTTCCTCGGACAGGAGTGCGCCCTGCTTGGTCGGGCGCCGCCTGCGGCGCTGCGACTCGGGCACGACCTGCTTCGGCACGGCACTGCTCCCCTCGGACGGCTGCGCCGCCGAGCTTATGCCAACGCCATTGACCTTGCACGGCCGCCCGGAGTTTCCTTCCGGCAGGCGGGAACCCGCCGGGGAAGGAAGAGTTCTGCCATGCGAGTACTGCTTGTGGGAGCCGGCGGCGTGGGCACGGCCGTCACCCGGATCGCGGCCCGCCGCCCGTTCTTCGACCACATGGTCGTCGCCGACTACGACCCCGCCCGGGCCGAGGCCGCGGTCGCCGCGCTCGGCGGGGCCGCCGGCAGGTTCAGCGCCCGGCAGGTGGACGCCTCCGACGGGGCCGCCGTCCGGGCGCTGCTGGCCGAGCACGACTGCGACGTCCTGCTGAACGCCACCGACCCGCGCTTCGTGATGCCGCTGTTCGAGGCGGCCCTCGCGGCGGGCGCCCACTACGTCGACATGGCGATGTCGCTGTCGCACCCGCACCCCGAGCGGCCGTACGAACTGTGCGGGGTCAAGCTCGGCGACGCCCAGTTCGAACGCGCCGAGCAGTGGGAGAAGGCCGGCCGGCTGGCCCTGGTCGGCATGGGCGTGGAGCCCGGGCTCTCCGACGTCTTCGCCCGCCACGCCGCGGACGAGCTCTTCGACGAGATCGAGGAGATCGGCATCCGCGACGGCGCCGACCTCACCGTCGAGGGCTACGACTTCGCCCCGTCCTTCAGCATCTGGACGACCATCGAGGAGTGCCTCAACCCGCCGGTGGTGTACGAGGCCGACCGGGGCTGGTTCACCACCGCGCCGTTCAGCGAGCCCGAGGTGTTCGACTTCCCGGAGGGCATCGGCCCGGTGGAGTGCGTCAACGTCGAGCACGAGGAGGTGCTGCTGGTGCCGCGCTGGGTCGACGCCAAGCGGGTCACCTTCAAGTACGGCCTCGGCGACGACTTCATCGACAAGCTGAAGACGCTGCACGCGCTCGGCCTGGACAGCACCGAGCCGGTCGCCGTGGGCAGCGACCTCGGCCCGGCGAAGGTCTCCCCGCGCGACGTGGTCGCCGCCGTCCTGCCCGACCCCGCCGACCTCGGCGAGCGGATGCACGGCAAGACCTGCGCCGGCACCTGGGTCAAGGGCACCAAGGACGGCCGCCCCCGCGAGGTGTACCTGTACCACGTGGTCGACAACCAGTGGTCGATGCGCGAGTACGGCTCGCAGGCGGTGGTCTGGCAGACGGCGATCAACCCGGTCGTCGCGCTGGAGCTGATCGCCACCGGCGCCTGGTCCGGCTCCGGCGTGCTCGGCCCCGAGGCGCTGCCCGCACGGCCCTTCCTCGACCTGCTCACCGAGTACGGCGCGCCGTGGGGCCTGCGCGAGGGCTGACCCCACGGCGACGCCGCCGCGCGGCGCCGGTCAGTGCACGGGATCGGTGGCGGGCCGCTGGGCGGGGACGGTCCGGTCCCGCTGCAGGTCCAGGAGCTCGCGGAACAGCCCGTCCGGCTGCTCCGCGAGCTCCGTCCAGGTACCGGTCTGCACGACCCGGCCGCGGTCCATCACCACCACCCGGTCGGCGACCCTGGCGTTGGCGATGTTGTGGGTGACCAGCAGCGTGATCCGCTCCGGCGCGTACCCGCGCAGGGCGTGCAGGATGCGGTGCTCGGCGCGCGGGTCGAGGTCGGAGGTCGGCTCGTCGAGGATCAGCAGGCCGGGGTTGAGCGCCGTCCGGTAGAGCGCGCGGGCGACGGCCGCCCGCTGCCAGCCGCCTCCGGACAGCTCCGCCCCGCCCAGCCAGCCCTGGGCGAGCAGCGTGCCCCAGCCCGAGCGGAGCCGGGTGACCACCTCGTCGAAGCCCGTCCGGGCGGCGGCCCGCCGCACCTCGGCCATCCGGTCGCCCCCGCCGTGGCCGAGGTGGATGTTCTCGGCCGCGCGCAGCGGCCAGCGGGCGAACTCCTGCGGCACCCGGGCCACCCTGGTCCACATCCCCTCGGCGTCCAACTGCTCGACCCGCACGCCGTCCCAGGCGATCCGGCCGGACTGCGGCAGGTAGAGGCCGGCCAGCAGCTTCAGCAGGGTCGACTTGCCGCTGCCGTTCTGCCCGATGACCGCCACCACCTCGCCGCGCCTCAGCGTCATGCTGACCCGGTCCAGCGCCGGTTCCTGCTGGTCGCCGGGGTAGGTGTAGGAAACGTCCTCGACCTCCACCACGGCGGGCAGGCCGGGCACCACGTCGCCGCGCCGGATCCGGTGACCGCCCGCCTCGTCGAGGAAGGTGAAGAAGTCGTCCAGGTACAGGCCCGTACGGTAGAGCCGGGCACCGTTGCCGACCATGCCCTGGACGCCGGTGGAGGCGGTGCGCAGCGCGAACGCGGCGCCACCCGCCGCGGCCAGTCCAATCCGGCCGGAGGCGACCAGGTAGAGCAGCGCGCCCCAGATCAGTGCGCTGCCCGCCCCGCTGCCGACGGCCGCCACCAGGGACACCCGGGCCGCCTGCCGCGCGGCCCGGTCGGTGGCCGCCGCGATGCGTCCCTCGACCTCCCGGTAGGTGGCCATCATGAACGGGGTGACCTGGTCGGAGCGGACCTGGTCGGCCCGCAGCTTGTCGATCAGGAACCACCGGTAGATCCGCAGCGCCTGCCGTTCCTCGTTCGTGGTGACGGCGGCCAGGTAGTGGATCCGGGCGGTGCGGACGGCGGCGACGCCGCTCGGCACCGAACCGAGCAGCAGGAAGGGCACCAGCCACGGGTGCAGGGTCGCCAGCACGCCGGCCGCGGAGACCAGGGACACCGTGGAGGCGATCAGGTCCTGGGCGTTGGACAGCAGGTCCGGGGTGGTGGCGGCGCCGCGGTCCGCCGACTCCCACTGCTCGTTGTAGGCGGGCTCGTCGTAGGCCTTCAGTTCGGCGGCGCAGCCGGCCGCGATCAGCGCGAGGTCGGCCTCCCGGTTGACCCGTGGCGAGACCCGGGCGGCCAGCGCGGCGACCGCGATGCCGAGCACCGCGTGCAGGCCGGCGGAGACCGCGAGCAGCGTCAACGAGGGCGCCGCGGACAGCAGATGGGCGTCGACCGGGCCGGGGACGAGCAGCGCGTCCAGGGTGCGGGTGGTGGCGAACAGCGCCAGTGCCCCGGCCACGCCGGAGAGCAACTGGCAGACCAGCAGCCCGGCCGTGGCCGACCGGTCGGCGGCCCAGGCCAACGCCATCGCGCGGCGGACGAGTTGGGGCATCCTGCGGAGCATCGCCGCGGTGGACATGGTCGTTCCGGCGGCGATCCGCTGGTCGCCGGGGAAACGGGCGCGGATCTGCTCGTCGCGCGGGTGGTCCTCCTCCGCCGGAGGCGCGGTGCGGGCGGACGGGTCGTCGGGGGTCACGCTCGGCTCGGACATGCTGCTCCTCGGGTCGGCGGTCGGGCTGCCGGTCTGGTGCTGCCATGCGTCGCGGGATACGCGGTGCGCGGTGCGCGGTGGGAAGGGTCTGGCGGGAAGGGTCTGGTGCAGGGGCGCGCGGGCAGGTGCCGGACGGGGGCACGCTGCGGTAAGTGCGGGAGTGCCGGGCCGGCCGGGGACCGGTGCGGACACGATCCTTCCAGGGGCCGGCGGCGCGCTCGGCGTGTCCTGCCGCGGCTCACTCGATCCGGGTAAATCCGTGTCGTGCTCGGCGAGTTGGTGGCATCGGACAGCGAGTGGCGTACGTGCCGGGGACGCCGCAGGCACGCTTCTCGACCGGGCGGGGGCGCAGGGGCGGGCGACCCCGAACAGCCCACGGGGAGTCGTCGCCCCGGCGCCGGGGCGACGTCCGTGCCCCGAATCAGGGACCGGCCTACGGCTGCGGCGGCTCCAGCCGGGCGAGCCAGGAGGTGAGCAGTGCCTCCAGGGCGGCCGCCTCGACCGGGGAGAGCGCCTCGACGAGGCGGTGTTCGTTGCGCATGTGGTCGGTGAAGGCCCGGTCGATCAGCTCCCGGCCGGCGGGGGTGAGGGCGACCACCCGGCCGCGGCCGTCGGCGTCGCTGCGGCGGCGGGTGACCAGCCCGGCCCGCTCCAGGCGGTCGACCCGCTTGGTCATGGCGCCGGTGGTGACCATGGTGTGCGCGGCGAGTTCGCCGGGGGCCCGTTCGAAGGGGTCACCGGCACGGCGCAGCGCCGCCAGGACGTCGAACTCTCCCTCGCCGAGGCCGTAGCGGCCGTACACCACGGACAGCTCCTCGGCGAGGAGGGCGGCGACGCGGTGCAGGCGGCCGATGACGCCCTGGGGTGCGACGTCGAGGTCGGGCCGTTCGCGGGCCCAGGCGGCCTGGATGCGGGCGACGCGGTCGAGCGGCTGCGGCTGGTCCATGCATGGATCATATCTTCCCCGGAAGCTATGGTGTCTTCCATGGAAGGCAATCTGCGGTGGATCCTGGTCACGGCGGTGGCCCCGGTGGCGTGGGGCGTCAACTACTTCGTCACCCAGCGGTTCCTGCCGCCGGACCATCCGCTGTTCGGTGCGGCGGTGCGGGCGCTGCCCGCCGGGCTGCTGCTGCTCGCGCTGTGCCGGGAGCTCCCGCGCGGGGTGTGGTGGTGGCGCTCCGCCGTGCTCGGGCTGCTCAACACCAGCGCCTTCTTCGTGCTGGTGTACACGGCGTCCCAGCTGCTGGCGACGAGCGTGGCGTCCACGGTGATGGCGCTCGCCCCCCTGGCGATGATGCTGGCCGGGTGGGCGCTGCTGGGCGAGCGGCCCCGCCCGGCGCACCTGGCGGGGGCGGGGATCGGGCTCGGCGGGGTGTGCCTGATGCTGCTCGGCGGGACGGGCGGGGTGAGTCCGTCCGGGGTGCTCGCCTCGGTGGCGGCGATGCTGGTGTCCTCGCTGGGCTTCGTGCTCGGCAAGCGGTGGGGTGCCGGCGCCGGCCTGCTCGCCTCCACGGCCTGGCAGTTGGTCGCCGGCGGGCTGTTCCTGCTGCCGGTCGCCGCCGTGCTGGAGGGGCCGCCGCCGGCGCTCGGCGCCTGCGAACTGGCGGCCTTCGGCTACACGGCCGTGGTGGCCACCGCGGTCGCCTTCGCCGCCTGGTTCGCCGGGCTGCGACACCTGCCGGCCGGGACGGTGGGCCTGGTCGGTCTGCTGAATCCGTTCACCGGCGTGCTGCTCGGCACCCTGCTCGCCGGGGAGTCGCTGACGCCGCGCCAGCTCGCCGGCATGGCGCTGATCCTGGGCGGTATCGTGCTGGGCCGCCCGGTGGGCGCCGGGCGGCCGCGGCCGGCCGTCAGACCGTCCCCGGGCCGAAGCAGGACTCCAGCCAGGCGGTCGCGGGTCGCCGTGCGGCGGCCACCGCCCCGGACTCGTTCACGGTCACTCCCCCGTTCGTTCGGCAGGGCCGCCGTTCAACCGCACTTCGCCGACGCCCTCGCCCGTCGCTCCCCGCCCGTCGTTCGCTCGTCACCGCGGGCCGCGGCGGTCTCGCCCACCGCCGTCGCGGTCTGCGCGGCGGGCGTAGCGGGCGGCGAGCGGCCCGTAGGTGAGGCCGTGCAGGACGAGGCTCATCAGGACGGTCATGGTCATCAGCTGACCGACCAGGTCGGCGGCGTGCGGGTCGACGGGGGCCAGGCCGTTGAAGGCGAGCAGGCCGTACACGATGGTGGCCATCCCGCGGGGGCCGAGCCAGGCCAGCATCAGCCGGTCGGCTCGGTGGAGGCCGCTGCCGACCAGGGCGAGCAGGACGGGGAGGACGCGGACGAGGGTGAGCGACAGGGCGGCGTAGGCCACCACCCGGCCGTCGAAGTCGCCGGTGAAGGCCTGGGTGACGAGTTCGCCGAAGACGAACCAGAGGGCCAGCGAGAGCAGCGCGCCGACGTCCTCGACCAGGTGCAGGGCCTTGGGCGGCAGGGCCCGCACGTCGGGTGCGAAGCAGAGCCCGGCGACGAACGCCGCGATGAAGCCGCTGCCGTCCAGCAGGATGCCCAGCCCGTACGCGGCGAGCGGCAGGGCGAGGATGCCGAGCCGGACGGCGGAGGGCCTCGTCCAGCCGGCCTGCCAGGCGCGGCGCAGCAGCAGGCCGCCGGGGCGGCCGACGAGCGCGCCGGCGACGACGGCCCGGAGCACGGCGTCGAGGGCGTCGCCGAGCGGGTTGCCGGTGGGTTGCGGAACGTCGCCGTAGGCGTCGGCGCCGGCCAGGCAGAGCAGGAAGAGGGGCGCGAGGATGCCGTCGTTGAGGCCGGTCTCGACGGTGAGGACGCCGCGCAGCCAGGACGGCAGCCGGCTGTCCTTGATCACTTCGGCGGCGGGTGCGAGGTCGACGGCGACGGTCACCGCGGCGAACAGAGCGACCAGCCACCAGCGGCCGGACGGGAAGAGCAGTCCGCCGACCAGCACGCCGGCGAGGACGGTGAGCGGCAGGGCCACCAGCAGCAGCCGGGCGAGCAGGCGGCGGTGTGCGCGGACGACGCCCTTCGGCACCGCGGTGGCGTCGGTGAAGAGCAGCACGGCGAGGATGATCTCGACGGCGCGTTCGGCGTCCGAGGTGGTCATGCTGACGGTGACCAGCGGGTGCGGACCGACGGTCAGCACCACGCCGGCCGCGGTCATCGCGACGGGGGCGGTGATGCTCCAGCGGGCGAGCCGTCCGGCCACCAGGGCCCACGCGAAGAGCGTCCCCATGCTGACGACCAGCGCGATCACGCGCGCACCTGTCTTCCCCCGGTGCGCGACCGGACGGCGGCGGAGTGCTCCCGATCGTATGCGCGGCGGATCCGCGGGCCGGACCGCGAGGCACTCCCCGCGTGTCCCGGCGGGCGGGCCGGTGCAGGAGCTGGTGCGCGGGTGGTGCGCGGAGGACCCTCCCTGCGCCGGGAGGGTCCTCCGCGGGTCCCCGCCGCCGCTGGGTCGGCAGCGGCGGCGGGTGGCCTGGTGCCGGGACCGCGGGTGCGGTCGGCGCGGGTGCGGTCAGCGGCGGGTGGTGAGGCCGAAGCCGTACGGGAAGAGCGGGTCGTAGTGGCGGTCGCCGGTGTTGATCGGCTCCTGGGCCTCGCTGCGCGGCCAGCTGACCGGGAGCTTGCCGGTGAAGCCCAGCTTGCCGAAGAGCACGTCGGCGACGCCGCCGCCCTCGCTGCCGGGCAGCCAGGACATCACGAAGGCGTCGGCCTTCGGCAGTTCGCCGGTGATGATCTGCGGACGGCCGGCCACGTCGAGGACGACGCAGGTGGGGACGGCGGCGCAGACGCGGTCGACGTTCGCCCGGTCGGTGTCGGAGAGGTTCAGGGTGTGGCCGTTGCCGACGTCGCCCATGCCTTCGGCGTACGGGGTCTCGCCGACGACCACGACTCCGACGTCGTACCCGGCGGCGGGTGCGGAGGCGTCCCGGCTGTACGCCGCGTCCGGGGCGTACTGGCGGATGCCCTGGAGGATCGTGGTGCCCGGAACGGTGTTGCCGCTCTGCCCCTGCCAGGTGACGGTCCATCCGCCGGCCTGGTTGCCGATGTCGTCGGCGTTGGCGCCGGCGACGTAGATCTTCTGGTGGGCCTTCAGCGGCAGGGCGCGGTCGGCGTTCTTCAGCAGGACCTGGGACTCGGCGACCGCCCGGCGGGCGACCGCGCGGTGGGCGTCCGAGCCGATGGTCGCGGCGTTGGAGCGGTCGGTGTAGGGGTGTTCGAAGAGGCCGAGCTCGAACTTGGCGCGCAGGATGCGGCGCACCGCGTCGTCGATCCGGGAGAGCGGCACGCGGCCGGCCTGCACCTCGGCGAGCAGGGCCTGCTCGAACTTCCCGGCGCTGTACGGCACCATGAACATGTCGAGGCCCGCGTTGACGGCGGTGCGCACCTGGGTCGGGTAGTCGCCGGGTATCTGGTTGATGGCGTCCCAGTCGCTGATCAGGAAGCCGTCGAAGCCGATCTTCTGCTTGAGGACGTCGGTGAGCAGTTCCTTGTTGGCGCTCATCTTGACGGGGTTCCCGATGCCGTCCTCCGTCCAGTCGACGCTGGAGTAGGACGGCATGATGCTGCCGACGTCGTGCTTGCGGACGGCGGTGACGTAGGGGGCGAGGTCGACCGTCCGGAAGTGCTCGCGGTCGGTGATCGTGACGCCCTGGTCCAGCTTGTAGCTGCCGCTGGTGGAGCTGCCGTAGGCGGTGTCGCCGTCCCCGGCGTAGTGCTTGACGGTGGCCAGCACCCGGTCGGGGCGGGCGAGGTCCTTGCGGCTGTCGCCCTGGAAGCCGTCGACGGCGGTCTCCATCCGGGAGACCAGGTCCGGATCCTCGCCGTAGCTCTCGTAGGTGCGGCCCCACCGGTCGTCGCGGGTCACGCAGACGCACGGTGCGAACACCCACTGCGGGCCGGTGGCCCGGGTCTCGGTGGCGGTGATGTGGGCGGCCCGCTCGACGAGGTCCGGGTCGCGGGTGGCGCCCATCGCGATGTTGTGCGGGAAGACGGTCGCACCGACCAGGTTGTTGTGGCCGTGGACGGAGTCGACACCGTACAGCAGCGGGATGTGCAGCCGGCTCGCGAGGGCGCGCTGCTGGTAGCCGTCGACCATGTCGGCCCAGGCGGCGGGGGTGTTGGGGGTGGGCGTGGAGCCGCCGCCGGAGAGCAGCGAGCCGAGCTTCAGGTCGGTGATCTGCGCCCGGTCGGCGTCGACGGCGTTGCGCTCGGCCTGGGTCATCTGGCCGATCTTCTCGTCCAGGGTCATCCGCGCGAGGAGGTCCTTGACGCGTTGCTGCACGGGCAGTTTCGCGTCGAGGTACGGCAGCGGGCGTCCGCCGGCGGCCGGCTCGGCGGCCTGCGCCGTGCTCAGCGGCACGGTGCCCGCGGCCAGGGCGGACGCGGCGAGCAGGGCGCGGGCGAGCAGGGCCCGGCGGCGCGGGCGGCGGGTGGTGCCGTGACGGGTGGGTTCCACGTGTCTCTCCGTATCGCGGTGGATGGGCGGACACGCGCACACAGGCGCGTCCGGCGGCGGCAGGGGCCGCGCCGGGTGGTGCACTGCTGAGGGCCGCTGACATGCAATCAGACCTACCGACCACTAGGTAAGTCTTCTGCCCCACTTTTTTCAGAGCTTGACGGATCGTCGGCCGCGGGGACGGACTGCGCCCGGCGACCCGTCCACGGGGCCCGCCGGGGGCTCGTACACTCACCCGGTGACCCTCGACCGCACCGCCGACCACAGCCCCGACCAGCCCGTGGAGCACCCGGCGCACCGCGCCCCGGGCGGCGCCCGCTCCCCGCGACCGGGCGGTGCGCGCCGCCGCGAGGAGATCCTCGCGATCGCCGTGGAGACCTTCGCCACCCGCGGCTACCACCACGCCTCGCTCGCCGAGATCGCCGAACGGGCCGGCCTCACCCAGCCCGGTCTGCTGCACCACTTCCGTTCCAAGACCGCCCTGCTCAGCGGCGTGCTGGAGCTGCGCGACGACTCCGAGATGGCCCAGCTCGGCACGGAGCGGCCGCGCGGCCTCGCCCTCCTCGACCACCTGGTGGAGACGGTGCGGCGCAATGCGGAGCGCGAGGGCATCGTCCGGCTGTACGCGGTGCTCTCCGCCGAGAGCGTCACCGAGGGCCACCCGGCCCAGGACTTCTTCCGCAGCCGCTACACCGGCCTGCGGGCCATGGTGGTGGAGGCCCTCGTCGAGGCCTGCGAGCTCGGCGAGACCCGGGCGGACACCGACGTCGAGTCGGTGGCCAACGCGATCATCGCGGTGATGGACGGCCTGCAGCTCCAGTGGCTGCTGGCCCCGGAGTCGGTGGACATGGCCGCCACCACCCGCCGCACCATCGACGCGCTCCTCGCCGGCCTGCGCACCGGCGACCGGCCCGGCTGAGCCGCTCCCGGACGACGGGCACGGCGCCGGCCGGTCCCGGGGCGGGGCGGGCCGGCGGGAGGCGTACGGCGGCCCACGACACCGATCCACGGGTGGACGCGCGCATCGACGCGTCGGGACGCGTCCTCCGCACAGGACCCGCCTCTCAGGTCCGGCGGCCGAAGAGCGGGCCGAGGACGAGTTCGGCGGCGCCCGCGGCGACGGCGAGGTGGCCGGCGGCGGCGAGGGTGACCGGGACGGGCTGCCACTCCGGGTCGGGGATACGGGCCTTGAGCTGGGCGGTGACGCCGTCGAGGTAGGTGTCGGGGGCGGCAAGTACGGCGCGGCCGCCGAGCACCACCCGGTCGATGTCGAGCAGCCGGACGAGGTTGGCGACGCCCACGCCGACCAGCCGGGCGGCGGCCGCGTGGTCGCCGCGCTCCAGGGCTGCGAGGCAGAGCACCTCCAGGCAGCCGTGGTTGCCGCAGGCGCAGAGCGGCCCGTCGACCTGCACGGTCTGGTGGCCGAACTCGCCGGCGTTGGTGCGGGTGCCGCGGTGCAGCGCGCCGTCGAGGAGCAGGCCCGCGCCGAGTCCGGCGGCGAGGTGGACGTAGGCGAGGCCGCCGCCGGGCCGCGGGGCGGCGGGCGCCTCGCCGAGGGCGGCGGTGTTGGTGTCCTTGTCGACCACGACGGGCAGTCCGTCGAGGCGGGCGGCGAGTTCGTCGCGCAGCGGGTAGTGGTGCCAGGCGGACGAGCCGCGCGGGCCTGCCGGGGTGAACCAGTGCAGGACGCCCGCGGCGTGGTCGAGCGGGCCGCGGCAGCCGATGCCGGCGCCGAGCAGCCGCGCCCCCTCCGGCAGGGCCTCGGCGGCACGGCGGATCCCGTCGGCGACCAGGCGGACGGCGTCGCCGGGGGCGATGTCCGCCGCCACCGGCCGGGTGTGCAGGTGGAGGCGGCGGCCGGTCAGGTCGACGAGCAGGACGGTGAGTTCGTCGCGTTCGAGGTGGACGCCGACCGCGCAGGCGGCTTCGGCGCGCAGCCGGAGCAGGGTGCGGGGCTTGCCGCCGGTGGAGGCGCTCTGGCCGGCCTCCTCGATCATGCCTTCGGCGAGCAGCCGGGCGGTGATCTTGCCGATGGCCTGCGGGGTGAGGCCGGTGCGGGCGGCGAGTCCGACCCGGCTGCCGCCCTCGGGGGCCGCGCGCAGCAGGCCGAGCACGAGGGCGGCGTTGTGGTCGCGCAGTCCGGCCAGGTTGGTGCCGGTCGGGCCGGGGTGCGTCGTCATGGGGCCCATTGTGCCCGGCGCCGGTGCGCCCGGACCGCGCCGCAACCGTGCCCGGACCACGCCCGATCCGCGCCCGATCCCACGCCTGGAGCGCACCTGGACTTGCACTTAAGAAACACTGTTGTTTAACTGGCGGCATGACCACCGCGAGCACCCCGCACCCCGAGCACCCCGCACTCCGCGTCGGCCTGGTCGGCTACGGCCTGGCCGGCGCCGCCTTCCACGCCCCGCTCATCGCCACCACCCCGGGCCTGCGGCTGGAGGCCGTGGTCACCGCCAGCCCCGAGCGCCGCGAGCAGCTGCGCCGCGAGCACCCGCAGGCCCGCGCCGTCGACACCGCCGAGCAGCTGCTCACCGACCCGTCCGCCCTTGACCTGCTGGTCGTCGCCTCCCCCAACCGCAGCCACGTGCCGCTCGCCCGCGCCGCGCTGGAGGCGGGCCTGCCCGTGGTGGTGGACAAGCCGCTGGCCGCCACCGCGGCCGAGGCCGCCGGCCTCGCCGACCTCGCCGAGGCCCGCGGCCTGCTGCTGACGGTCTTCCAGAACCGCCGCTGGGACGCCGACTTCCGTACCGTCCGACAGCTGGTCGCCGACGGCTCGCTCGGCACCGTGCACCGCTACGAGTCGCGCTTCGAGCGCTGGCGCCCGGAGCTCAAGGAGGGCTGGCGCGAGTCCGCCGACCCGGCCGACGCCGGCGGCATCCTCTACGACCTCGGCAGCCACCTCGTGGACCAGGCGCTGACCCTCTTCGGCCCCGCCACGCACGTGTACGCCGAGGTCGACGCCCGCCGCACCGGCGCCGCCGCGGACGACGACGCCTTCGTGGCCCTCACCCACGCCTCCGGCGTCCGCTCCCACCTGTGGATGAGCGCCCTGGCCGGCCAGCTCGGCCCCCGCCTGCGCGTCCTCGGCGACCGCGCCGCGTACACCGTGCACGGGATGGACCCGCAGGAGGACGCGCTGCGCGCCGGGCAGCTCCCCGGCCCCGGCTGGGGCGAGGTCGCCGAGGCCGACCGCGGCCTGCTCGGCACGGTCGACGGCGCGGCGCCGCACCCCTCGCTGCCGGGCGACTACCCCGCCTTCTACGCCGGTGTCGTCCGTGCGCTGCGCGAGGGCGCGGCCGCCCCGGTCGACCCGCGCGACGCCGTCGCCGCCCTCGCCGTGCTGGAGGCCGCCCGGCGCTCCGCCGCCGAGGGCCGTACCGTCGCACTGACCGAGGAGGACGCCCGATGACCGAGCCGACGACCGAGCCGGCGGGCAACCCGCCGAGCAGCCCGAGGAAGGGTCCCGGGACGCCCGAGGAGATCGCCGCCCTGATCCACCGGATCGAGGACGAGGAGCGCCGGCTGCGCCTGCCCGGCTTCGACGACGAGGACGTCTGGCGGCTCGGCACCCGGCTCGTCGAGCTGGCCCGGGCCGAGCAGGCACCGGTCGTGGTCGACGTCCGCCGCAACGGCCGGCAGCTCTTCCGCTTCGCGCTGCCCGGCAGCTCGGCCGACAACGACGCCTGGATCCTGCGCAAGACCCGGACGGTGGACCGCTACGGCTGCTCCTCCTACCTGGTGGGGCTGCGCTTCGCGGCGAAGGGCGAGACCTTCGAGGAGAAGTCCCGGCTCGACCCGGACACCTACGCCGCGCACGGCGGCGCCTTCCCGGTCACCGTGGAGGGCGTCGGCGTGGTCGGCACGGTCGCCGTCTCCGGCCTCCCCCAGGCCGAGGACCACCGCCTGGTGGTCACCGCCCTGGAGCAGCACCTCGTCGCGGCCCGCCGCGGCGCCTGACACCGTCCGAAGCACCCGCCCGACCCGCCCGGCCCCCGGTCCACGACCGGGGGCCGGGCACGTCAGTCCTCCAGCGCGTCCCGGACGAGCCGGTGCGCGTAAGCGGTGTCCAGACCGTCGGGCCGGAACAGGACCCGGTGGACCAGCGGCGCCACCACCCGGTCGAGGACCGTCTCGGCGTCCGGTGCCGCCTCGCCCCGGCCGGCCGCCCGGTCGAGCAGCGTCCGGATCTGCTCCGCGGCGTACTCGGAGCAGCGGCCGGCGTTGCCGCCCTCCGGGTCGCCGAGCAGCACGTCGCGGAGGTACGAGCGGCCCGCGGGCGTGGCCGTCTCCTCCAGGAACTGCTCGGCCCGGGCGCGCAGGTCCGCCGCCAGTGAGCCGTGGTCCTCGGGCGGTGCGTCCGGGCGGAGCCGCTCGACCGCGGCGTCGGAGAGCAGGATCTGCAGGTCTCCCCAACGGCGGTAGACCGTCGACGGGGTGACGCCGGCCCGGGCCGCGACGAGCGGGACGGTGAGCGCCGACCGGCCGACCTCGGCCTCCAGTTCCCGCAGCGCGGTCCGGACGGCCTCCTGCACCCGGGCGCTCCGGCCGCCGGGGCGCGGCACCGGCCGGCCGCTCATCCGGCCGGTCCGCCGCGGCGCCGCGGCCTCACGGCGTGAGGCCGCGGACTCATGTCGCGGTCCCGGAGCCTCGTGGTGCGGTCCCGGAGCCTCACGGTGCGGTCCCGGAGCCTCACGGTGCGGTTCCGCCGTCCGCCGGGCGGCCCGTCGTGCCGGGGACGGCCAGGAGGCGGTAGGCCGCGCCGTCACGGCGCACCAGGCCCGCGGTCGGCGGCGGGAAGTGGCTGCCGAGCAGCAGGGTGTCGGTGTCGGCGAGTTCGGCGAGGAGCTTGCGGCGGGTCACCCCGGCCAGTGCCGGGTCGATGTCGACGTGGCTGTGGATGTCGGGCTCGGCGAGCTGGACGGGGTGGTGGATGCAGTCGCCGGTGATCAGGGCGGTGGCGCCGCCGCTCGTCAGCCGGACGGCCACCTGGCCGGGGGTGTGGCCGGGCATCGGGACGAGCACCACCCCGGGCGCGATCTCCAGGCCGTCGGCGGGCACGTCGAGCAGGTCGAGGAGGCCGTGCTCGGCGACCGGGTGGACGGAGTCGCGGAACATCTGCCGACGGGGCTCCTCCAGCTCGGCGCCCGCCCAGTGGTCCCACTCGGCGCGGCTGGTGAGGTACCGGGCGTGGGGGAAGGTGGGGACCCAGGCGTCCCCGTCCCGGCGGGTGTTCCAGCCGACGTGGTCGGTGTGCAGGTGGGTGAGGACGACGAGGTCGACCGATCCGGGCGGGAAGCCGGCCCGTTCCAGGCGGTCGAGGTAGTCGGTGTCGAGCCGGTGCCAGGCGGGGTTGGCGCGGTCCTTGCCGTTGCCGATGCCGGTGTCGACCAGGATCCGCAGGCCGCCCGCGGCCACCGCGAAGGTGTGGCTGGCGAGCCGCAGGACGCGGTCGGCGTCGGCGAAGTCGGGCTGCAGCCAGGGGGCGGCGGCGACCACCTCGGGCGTGGCGCCGGGCAGCAGCCAGGGGCCGGTCCGCGGCGGCAGTTCGACCTCGTCGACGCGGTGGACGACGAGGTCGCCCACCGTCCAGGCGGGCGCCGGGGCCGGTTCGGTGGTGGCGGGGCGCAGTAACGACACGGCCGTCCTTCCGGGTGCGGTCGGCGCCGGGCCCGCGGGCGCGGCGGACCCCGAGCGCCACTGAAGCTCAATCTTTGCGTTAAGCCTACGCGCACGGCGGGACGGCCCCGGCCGGGGCGCCGCTACCGCTCGATGTACGACTCCAGGCCGCGCAGGAAGACCTCGACCTTGAACTCGAAGCGCTCGTCGCCGTCACCGTGGACCATCGTCTCCGCCATCTCCTTGAGCAGCGGGAAGCGCTCCTCAGGGAGCCGGGCGAGGTAGTCGCGGACCCCGTCGAAGTAGGCGTCGACGTCCACCCCGGCGGCGATCTTCGCGGTGTAGAGCGAGGCCTCGTAGGCGTCCGAGTCGATCAGTTGGCCGAGGCCGTCCAGCGCGTAGGCGGCGACCTGCCGGGGGATGCCGGCGGAGAGCAGCAGGCCGACGACGAACTCGGCGACCTTCAGCTTGTTGGGGCCGAGCTGGATGCCGCCGAGCGAGACCACGGTGATGTCGCGGTGCGCGGTGTAGACCCGCTGCGCCTCCCGGCAGACCTCCTTGATCTGCTCCTTCCAGCGCTCCGGCTCGGGCCGTCCGGGCAGCCGGATCTCGCCGGAGATGCGCTCCAGCATCAGCTCCAGCAGCTCGTCCTTGCCGGACACGTGGGCGTAGAGCGAGGCGGGGCCGGTGCCGAGCTCCTGGGCGACCCGGCGCATCGTCAGGCCCTCGAGCCCTTCGCGGTCGAGGACGTGGATGCCGGCCTCGACGACGGCCTCGGGCGTGAGCGGCTGACGGGTGTCGGCCCTGCGCGCCTTGTGCCACGGGATCGGGGGCATCTCCGAGGTCACGCGCACCTCTTCCACCTCGGGGGGACGTCCGGTCCGCACGCACGGACGGACGTCCGTGATCGACGGACGTTGACGAACATCGTAACCGAGAGCGAACAGCGTTCGAAGCCGCGAATATTGTTTGACAGAACGCCGATCGACTCCGTAGAACGGTGTTCGCTCGATAGAAACGTTGTTCCCCGTCTGGAGACGCCATGACCGACACCCCCACCCCGTACCGATGGCGGTGGGCCGCGCTGTTCGTGATCCTCGCGGCCGAGGTCATGGACCTCCTCGACTCGCTGGTCACCAACATCGCCGCACCCTCCATCCGCGCCGACATCGGCGGCGGCGAGAGCACCATCCAGTGGATGGGCGCCGCCTACACGCTGGCGATGGCCATCGGCCTGATCACCGGCGGGCGCCTCGGCGACATCTTCGGCCGCCGCCGGATGTTCCTGATCGGCGCCGTCGGCTTCACCCTCGGCTCGATCGGCTGCGGCCTCGCCCAGGGGCCCGACCAGCTGATCGCCGCCCGGGTCTTCCAGGGCCTGCTGGGCGCGGTGATGCTGCCGCAGGGCCTCGGCATGCTCAAGGAGATGTTCTCCGAGAAGGAGCAGGCCTCCGCGTTCGGCATGTTCGGCCCGGTCATGGGCTTGTCCACGGTCGGCGGCCCGATCCTCGCCGGCTGGCTGGTCGACGCCGACCTGTTCGGCACCGGCTGGCGCATGATCTTCCTGATCAACATCCCGCTCGGCCTGTTCGCGATCGCCGGCGGTCTGGGCTTCCTGCCCGAGTGGAAGAGCGCCCGCGCCGTCCGCCTCGACCTGCTCGGCGCCCTGCTCGCCGCGGCCGGCTCGGCCCTGATGATCTTCCCGCTGGTGCAGGGCCGCGAGCACGACTGGCCGCTCTGGGCCTTCGCCCTGATCGCCGCCTCCGTCGCCGTCTTCGGCTTCTTCGGCTGGTACGAGGGCCGGCGCAGCCGCAGCGGCGGTGACCCGCTGGTCGAGCCCAGCCTGTTCGCCAAGCGCGGCTTCAGCGGCGGCATGGTCCTCGGCCTGCTGTTCTTCTCCGCGATGACCGGCTTCTGGCTGACCTTCAGCCTGTACACCCAGATCGGCCTGCACTACTCGCCGCTCAAGGCCGGCCTCGCGGGCATCCCGTCCTCGCTCGGCATGGTGGTCGCGTTCATCGCCTCGCAGGCCCTGCAGCGCTTCGGCCGCAAGGTGATGCACGGCGGCCTGATCGTGATGGCGCTCGGCGTCGCCGGCATCATGCTCACCCTGCACCTGGCCGGCGCCGGGGTCACCCCGTGGCAGCTCGCCCCGGCCCTCACGGTCACCGGCCTCGGCATGGGCTTCGTGATGGCGCCGTTCTTCGACACGGTGCTCGCCTCGGTCGAGCCGCACGAGACCGGCTCCGCCTCCGGCACGCTCACCTCGGTGCAGCAGTTCGGCGCGGCGCTGGGCACCGCCATCCTCGGCACCGTCTTCTTCGAGCAGGTGAAGAGCGGCGACTTCGTGCACGCCGAGCAGGTCACCCTCGGGGTCGAACTGGCCATGATGGCCGTCGTCTTCGCGGCGATCTTCCTGCTGCCGAAGCACGCCCGGCCGCAGGGCGGCGAAGGCGCCGAGGGCGCTCAGGACGGCGGCGCCGAGGCCGGCGAGCCGGCCGCACCGGTGCACGCCTGATCCGCTCCTTCCGAACGGCTGCGGCCGCCCGCCCCGCGCGGGCGGCCGCAGCCGTTCCGCGTGTCCGGCCGTCCGCACGGGAGGGCGGTGTGTGGCGGGCCGCGAACCGGGCAGAAGCGCCGCCGCAGAGGAACGCCCGCACGGCCGTCCGCCGCCGGGCCCGTCCTAGGAGGAGTGCCGCCATGACCACCGCGCTGCCCCGGCTCACCGGGGAGTACGTGCTCGATCCCGCCCACAGTCGCATCGGCTTCGTGGCCCGCCACGCCATGGTGACGAAGGTCCGCGGCTCCTTCGACGAGTTCGAGGGCACCCTCCACCTGGACGGCGACGACCCGGCCGGCTCCCACGGCCGCATCACCGTCCGGGCCGACAGCATCGACACCGGCAACAAGCAGCGCGACCAGCACCTGCGCACCAACGACTTCCTCGACGCGCCGAACCACCCCGAGATCACCTTCGTCTCGACCGCCGTCGAGCGGGTCGGCACCAACCGCTACCAGGTCACCGGCGACCTCACCATCAAGGCCACCACCCGGACGGTCACCCTCGACTTCGAGTACACCGGCAACGCCGTCGACCCGTACGGCAACCTCCGGGTCGGCCTGGAGGGCACGGTCACCATCAACCGCAAGGACTTCGGCGTGAACTGGAACGCCGCGCTGGAGGGCGGCGGCGTCCTGGTCTCCGACCGGGTCGTCCTGGAGTTCGACGTCTCCGCCATCAAGCAGAACTGAACCGCGCCGCCCCGGCCCGCAGCCCGAAAACACCGGCCGCCCGGCCGCTTGGACCGGGCCCGCAGCGGAGAGACGATCCGTATGACCACCGTGCACGAGGAGAACGAGCGCAAGTACGACGGCGCCCTCGACCGCCCGCTCACCGCCGACGGGCTGTCGCAGGTGTCCGGGGTCGTCCCCGGCGGGACGGAGAAGCTGAACGCCGTCTACTTCGACACCCCCGACCTGCGCCTGCTGCGCAGCGGGATCACGCTGCGCCGGCGCAGCGGAGGCCACGACGCCGGCTGGCACCTGAAGACGCCGGGGTCGAACGGCATGCGCGTGGAGACCCGACTGCCGCTGGCCACCGGGCACAAGCGGCGGCCGCCCAAGGAGCTCGTCCGGCTGGTCCGGGGCGCGGCTCGCGGCGAGCGGCTCGCCCCGGTCGCCCGGCTGAAGACCGAGCGGACGGTCACCCTGCTGGTCGACGCCCAACGCCGCACCCTCGCCGAGCTGGTCCGCGACCGGGTGTCGGCCAAGGCGCCCACGGTGGACACCGCCCCCGGTGCGGGACCGACGGTGTGGACGGAGACCGAGGTCGAGCTGGCCGACGGCGGCCCCGAGCTGCTGGACGAGGTCGAGGAGCGGCTGCGGGCGCGGGGGCTGCGCAGGTCCGCGGCGAGCTCCAAGCTCGGCCGGGTGCTCGGCGAGCGCCTCGAATCACCGGCCGACCGGGCAGCCCCGCCGGAGGGATCCGTCGCCGCGGCCCTCACCGGGTACCTGCGCGAGCAGGTCGCCGCCGTGCACGCCCTCGACCCGGCCGTCCGCGTCGACCGGCCGGACTCGGTGCACCGGCTGCGGGTCGCCGTCCGCCGCATCCGCAGCGCGCTGGCCGCGCACCGCAAGCTGCTGGACCGCTCCGTCACCGACCCGCTGGAGCAGGAGCTCCGCCGGTTCGGCAAGGTGCTCGGCAAGGCCAGGGACGCCGAGGTGCTCGGCGAGCGCCTCGCCGAACAGGCCTCCGGACTGCCCGCGGCCGGCCGGCCCGCCGAGGTGTCCGCCCGGATCTCGGCCCGGTACGCCCGCCGCTACCGCCGCGCGCACCGGACGGCGCTGCAGGCCATGGACGGCGGCCGGTACTTCGCCCTGCTGAACGCCCTCGACGAGCTCGCCGCCCGGCCGCCGCTGCGCAAGCGGGCCCGGCGCGGCACGTCCGAGGCCCGGAAGGTCCTGGAGCGGCAGCGCCGGCGGGCCGTCCGCCGCCTCGGCACCGCGCTCGGCCTGCCGCCCGGCCGCGAACGCGACGAGGCGCTGCACCGCGCTCGCAAGGCGGCCAAACGGGCCCGGTACGCGGCGGAGTGCGCCGCCCCGGCCGCCGGCCGGCCCGCCGGGAAGCTGCGCAAGCGGATGAAGCGGATCCAGCAGCCGCTCGGCGCCCACCAGGACGGCGTGGTCGCCGAGCCGGCGATCGTGGACGCCGCGGCCGAGGCCCGGCGCCACGGCGAGGACACCTTCGGCTACGGCCTGCTCCACGCGGTGCAGCGGGCCCACGAGGAGCAGCAGGTGGCCGAGGCGGCGAAGGCCCGGAAGAAGGCGCGGAAGAAGGTGAAGGGCTGACATGCGTACCCGTCCGTGCCCCGCGGTGCTGCGTGCCGCCCGCGGCCCCCGCGGTTAGCGTGCTGCCATGGCCGACCGAGAGCAGCCGACGGAGCCGTACGCCCCGACCGTCCGCGATGCCGTGACGAACTACTTCACCGACCGGGTGACGGAGGCCGAGGTGGCGCTGGCCCGCGCGCTGCGGGAGGCCGAGGCGGTGCGCGAGCGCCGGGCCGCCTGCCTCGACGGTGCCCGGCTGACCGACGAGGAGGCCCGGCGGGTCGCCGAGGCCGCCGAGCGCCGGGCCGCGCGGATCGCCGCCGCCACGGACGCCCGCCCCGGGGCCCACGCGGGTGCCGTCGCCGCGGCCCTCGCCGTCCGCGAGGGCCTCCGGTCGGCCGGCCACCCGGTCTGACCCCGGGGCGGGCGGGCCGGTCTCACGGCGTGCAGCCGGTCAGCGGCCGGGTGTCGCCCGCCGCCCGCCCGCAGATCCGTTCGGTGACCGGCGTGCCCTGCGGCCCGCGCCGCACCCGGATGATGTGCAGCCCGTGGCCGGGCTGCGGGCCGGTGGCGAGCGGCCGGGTGTCGCGGAAGTCCACGGTGCCGGTGGCCCGGCTCTTCATCTCCACCGCCCGCAGGCCCGCCATCACCGATCCGACGCCGCCGTGCTGGGAGGCCCCGGCCTTGGCGGCGCCGGCCTGGAGCGCGGCGGTGGCGTCGTAGGCGAGGGCGAGCGCGCCGTCGGAGAAGAGGTCGTCCTCGTAGGGGTTGCCGCCGGCGGGGGCGAGTCGCAGTTCGGCGGCGGCGACCGCGGCGAGGTCGGAGTCGCGGGCGGTGACGGAGGGGTCGGAGAGCGCGGTGTAGTAGAGGGTGGCCTGCGGTGCCATCGAGGTGGCGCCGGTGCGGAACTGGGCCTTCGTCAGGTCGTCGCCGGTGAGGACGGTGAGCGGCCGGCTGCAGCCGGCGTCGGCGGCGAGGCGCCGCATCAGCTGGTTGACGTCGTCGGCGCGGCCGGCCAGGTAGAGCACGGCGGGCGGGTGCTCGGAGTGGCAGCTGGTGCTGAGCGCCGCCTCGAAGTCGGGGTCCCCGTTGCTGGTGAGCCCGTACTCGAGGGGGTGGCCGCCGATGAGCTGGAAGCCGGCCTCCTTGAGCATCGCGGAGCCGTACTGGGCCTGTTCGGGGCTGTACCGGTCGTCGCGGCCGGCGGTGCGGGTGAGGACGGCGGCCCAGCGGTCGGCGGGCGGAACGGCGAGGCCGTCGACGATCAGCCGCAGTGCGGCGGCCTCCTCCTGGTCGGTGGCGGCGAGGCCGAAGTAGTTGACGTGGCCCTTGGCGAGGTAGCTGCCGGAGTTGGTGGTGCTGACGACGGCGAGGCCGGCCTGCTGGAGGAGGGTGAGCGCGCTGTCGCTGTCGGCGGTGTCGCGGCCGAGGCCGACCACACCGACGATCGAGCGGTCCCGGCGGGCGAGGTCGACGATCCGCTGCACCATGTCGGTCTGGAAGTACATGTCCTGGCCGCCGTTGGCGACCAGCACCTTGATCTTCAGCGGGTCGCCGGGGCCGGCGTTGTTGCGCATCTGCGCGAGGTGGACGCCGGTGAGTTCCTTGAGGCTGTTGAGGGCGCGGGACTGCTGGCCCGCGACGGTGGTGAGCGAGCCCGCGTAGACGACGGTGACGTAGTGGACGTCGGGCAGGGCGTCGACCCGGGCGTTCTCGCGCCGGATCGCTGCCTCCAGGGTCTCCAGGCCGACGGCGGCGCCGGTGCGGTCGGTGTCCTCGCCGGGCAGGGTGCCGCTGAGGCGGACGCCGCCGCCGTCGCCGGCGAAGGAGACGCCGCCGGTGGCGACGCCGACGCACTCGCGGGTGCCGCCCGGGTCCACCCGCCAGAGGGCGTCCGGGTTGGAGCCGAGCAGCCGGGGCCCGCAGTAGCGGTCGCCGAGCTGATGCACCCGCAGCAGGCCGCCGCAGGCGGCGAGGACGAGGACGGCGAGCACCGTCCAGCGGGACCACAGGAACCACCAGGAGCGGCCGACCGGCACCGGGGCGAGCCGGGTGGTCTCGCCGGCCCCCAGCTGGTGCCGGGTGAGCCGGACGGGCAGCGTCCAGGCCAGTGCCCGGCCACGGCTGGGGGCCTGGCGGACCCGCAGGTCGCTGACCCAGTTCTCGTACGGGCCGCGGCGGCGCGAGCCGACGGCGTGCACGGTGACGGGGGCGGTGCCGGCGTCCTCCAGCCAGGCGGCGACGTCGGCGTGGGCGACGGCGGCGAGGACGAGCAGCGGGTCCTGCTCGCTGCGGCGGCTGCGGACGTCGGAGATCGCGCCGAGCACCCGCAGCGCGCCGTTGCGGGCGTCCGCGCGGGGCACGAAGACGACCGGCGGGACGCGGCGCTTGCGGCCGCGCAGGTCCGGCGCCCAGGAGCGGTGCGCCCAGCGGAGGTCCTCCAGCAGGGCGAGGGTGCGCAGCTGCAGGTGGAACTGCTGGGCGCGGTCCTTCTCGTCCTCGGGGGTGCCGGGCAGCTGGGCCTTGAGGATCTCGCCGGCGACCTCGCGGGCGCGGGCCCGGGTGACGTCCCAGGACATCCGGGGCCGCCAGAGCGACCAGGCGGCGGCCTGCCGGCCGGACGCGGCGAGGAAGGTGGTGGTGGCGAACCAGCGGCTGGCCCGGCCGAGCCAGGAGAGCGGCGCGGTGTTGCGGCGGACCCAGCCGGTGACGCCGAGCACCAGCAGGGCGGCGAGCAGCACGAGGACGACGACCTGCCACGTGGCCTGGGTGAGCAGGCTGGTGAGCCCGGCGAGGACGAAGGCGCCGATCAGGCTGGTGGAGTTGAGCACGGGCGACAGCAGCCGCTGCAGTTCGCCGCCGGCCGGGCGCGGTTCGGGCCGCCAGTGCAGGTCGCGGAGCCGGCCGAGGACGGTCTCGACGTGGTCGTCGAGCGGCCGGCCGGCGGCGTCGGGGGCGGCGAGGGCGTGCCGGGCGGCCGACTCGATCGCGGCGACCAGCCGGGAGCGGGGCGCGGGGTAGCTGCGGTACCAGGCGGGGCCGCGGCGGGCCCAGGGGCCCTTGGCCAGCGCGTCGACGATGGCGACGGCGTTGCGGTGCGGGTCGTCGCCGTCCGCGCCGGCGACCACGCGGTACGGCAGTCCGCCGGCCTCCTGCGCCTCCTGGACGGCGTGCACCACGCCGCGGACCTCGCGGTCCAGCTCCGGGTCGTCGTCCTCGGCGTACAGCACGACGACCGGCATCGGCAGCCGGGCGCCGCTGAACTGGCCGATGAGGTCCTTCACCAGCGCGTCGACTTCGTACTTGGCGGTCGTGCGCATACCACCGATCCGGGCGCTCTCGCGCGCCGAGCCCTGAGCCACCTGCACCCCCGTAGCCGCCCCCCGCGGGGCGCACACCGCGCCCCGGCCTGACCTGGCGTCAGACCGCGAGTGTAGACCCGGGGTGCGACGGCGCACACGGGATCGCGCAGCCCGCGGGCGGCGGGCGACCGGTTGCTCCGTCGGAGGGACGGCGCTCACCCCGACGGAGCAGTGCCGCGAGCCGCGCCCTGCGCCCGGCGCGCCGCGCGGGAAGGCTGGCGCGGGCCACCGCGCGGGCCCGCGACCCCGCCGGTGCCGCCTGCTGTCCGGTACGAGCGATCGGGGGCCGCATGACCACCGCACCACTCCCGCCGGCGGGCACGCCGGGCCAGTCGCCGCCCCCGCACGGGCGCACGGCGGCCACGCCGACCGCGCCGGCCGCGCACCCCGCACCGGTACCGGCAGGGTCAGCGGCAGCGGCCGCCGAGAGGCAGCCCGTGCGGCGGGCGCACGGCAGCCCGGCCGCCGCACGGGTGCCCCCGGTCACCGCCCGGCGTCCGCCGGCCGGGGCGCGGCCGTGACGCCCGACCAGATCCTGCTCGGCATCGGGCTGATCGTGGTGCTCGCCGCCGCCTCCCAGCTGCTCGCCGCCCGGCTGCGCATCCCGGCGCTGCTCGTCCTGCTGCCGGTCGGCTTCGGCGCCGGGGCGCTCACCGACACCGTCGACCCGCAGCGGCTGCTCGGCCCGGCGTTCTCGCCGCTGGTCTCGCTGGCCGTCGCGGTCATCCTCTACGACGCGGGCCTCGGTCTGGAGCTGCGCCGGCTGCAGGCGCACACCCGCCGGGCCGTCGTCCGGCTGATCTGGCTCGGCACGCTGATCACCTGGGCGGCGGCGACGGCCCTGGCGGTGCCGCTGCTCGACATGCCGAAGCGGTCGGCGGTGATGCTGGGCGCGATCCTGGTGGTCTCCGGGCCGACGGTGGTCGGGCCGCTGCTGAACTTCGTCCGCCCGACCGAGCGGCTGCAGCGGATCCTGATCTGGGAGGGGACGCTGATCGACCCGGTCGGCGGCATCCTCGGCGCGTTCGTCTTCCACGGCGTCGTCTCGGCCGGCGAGGACGGCATGCGCAGCGAGCTCGGCGGCTTCTGGCTCAGCGTCCTGGTGGGCTGCGCGGGCGGCGCGGTGGGCACCGCCGTGCTCTGGCTGGTGCTGGACCGGCTGCGGCCGAACGAGATCCTCGGCACCACCGCACAGCTCGCCGCGGTGATCGGGACGGCGGCGGCCTGCGACGCGCTGCGCGACGACACCGGGCTGATCGCCGCGGTGGTGACGGGCATGGCGATGGCCAACCTGCCGGGCCTCGACCTGCCCGTCCGCCGGCCGTTCCTGGAGACCCTGGTCTCGCTGGTCATCGGTCTGCTCTTCGTCTCGATCTCGGCCACCGTCACTCCGGCCTCGCTGCGGCACGTGGTCCTTCCGGCGCTGGGCCTGGCTGCGGCGCTGGTGCTGGTGGTCCGGCCGGTGGTGGCACTGCTGGCGACGCTGGGCACCGACGTGTCGCGGCCGGAGCGGGCGTTCGTCGGCTGGATGGCCCCGCGCGGCATCGTCGCGGCGGCCACCGCCTCCACCTTCTCGGCCACCCTGGTCGCCAAGGGCGTCGACGGCGCCCAGCGGCTGCTGCCCGCCACCTTCGTGGTGATCGTCGCGACGGTGACGGTGTACGGGCTGACGGCCTATCCGGCGGCCCGGCGGCTCGGGGTGCTGCGTCCGGCGCGGTCGCGGCCGCTGCTGGTCGGCGGCGACGCCTTCGCGGTTGACCTCGGGCTGGCACTGCGCTCGCTCGGCCTGGACGTGCTGATGTGGGCGGGGGCCGACAGCGAGCAGGACCGGATCACCGCGGCCGGGCTGACGCTGGCGCCGGGCGAGCTGCTCGCCGCGGCGACCGGCGCGGGCGCCGAACTGGAGGGCATCACCGGGGTGCTGCTGCTCACCGAGGAGGACGACTTCAACGCCCTGGCGTCGACGACCCTGCACGAGACGCTGGAGGGCGCGGTGTACCGGCTGGCGCCTGCGGCGGGCAGCCGGGGCGTGGTGGCGCCGTACACCGGCGGCGAGGCGCTGTTCGGCCCGGGTCTGACCCGGCCCGAGCTGGCCCGGCAGTACGGCGAGGGGGCGCGGGTCACCACCTCGCCGGCGGACGGCGGGCTGCCGTCGGGCCACCGGCTGCTCTTCCTGGTGAAGCCGGACGGCCGGCTGCTGCCCGTCACCGAGGGCCGCACCCCGTCCCGGGACCCCGGGGACAGGGCGGTGCTGCTGAGCCCGCCCGCGTGATCCCCCGGCCGGGCCCGGCGCGTCGCGGCGGGCCCGCGGTGCGACGGCGGTGGTGTTGTGCGAGGACCCGGCAGGCGGACCACGACGGGAGGAGGACCGGGTGGCGACGATCCACGTCCGGGCGGTGAGTCCGCCGGACCTCACCGGGCGGGCGGTCGCGATGCTGGCGGCCGACCCGTGCGTGCTCAACCTGGTGGTGCAGCCGGGTGCGGCCCTGCACCCGGACGGCGACGCGCTGGCCTGCGACGTGCTGGCGGGCGGCGCCAACGAGGTGCTGAACGGCCTGCGCGGCCTGGGCCTGGACACCCGCGGTTCGGTGGTCGTCGAACCGGTGGACCTCGCCTTCTTCGGCCCGGCCGCGGAGGCCGGGCGGCGCAGCCTCGGGCGGCGCGTGCACGCGCCGGTCTGGGCCGAGGTCGAGGCGCGGATCCGCGCCCAGGGCAGCTACGCGCCGAGCTTCTACCTGTACCTGGTGGTCGCGGCGCTGCTCGGCGCGGTCGGGATCGTCACCAACTCGCAGATCCTGATCGTCGGCGCGATGGTCGTCGGCCCGGAGTACGGGGCGATCGTGGGGGTGGCGCTGGGCCTGGACCTCGGTGACCGGCGGGCCGTCCGGCGCGGGCTGACGGCGCTGGCCTGCGGGTTCCCGGCGGCCATCGTGATCACCTTCCTGTTCGCGCTGATGATCCGGGGGTTCGGCCTGGAGTCGCGGGCGTACGACGCAGGACTGCGGCCGGTGTCCAACCTGATCGGCACGCCGGACTTCTTCTCGGTCGTGGTGGCCTGCCTGGCCGGCGTGGTCGGGATCGTCTCGCTCACCGAGGCCCGCACGAGCGCGCTGCTCGGGGTGTTCATCTCGGTGACGACCATTCCGGCGGCCGCGGACGTCGCCGTGTCCGCGGCGTTCGAGAACTGGGAGAAGTCCTGGGGCTCGTTCCTGCAGCTGCTGCTGAACGCCGGGGTGCTGGTGCTGGTCGGCACGGGCACGCTCCGCACCCAGCGCGCCGTCTGGCGCCGGATCGGCCGGCGGCGCGGGCTACCGGCCGCGGACTGAGCCCGCCGGAGGGGACGGGCCGGTGGCCCCGCCCCCTCCGGGACGGTCAGGCGGTGGCGGGCGGCGGTCCGCCCGTCCGGGCCGGCGGGGCGGCCCGGTCGCCCTCGGGACCGGTGTCGAGGAACTCCCGGATCGCGAAGCCCAGCGCCACGAAGAAGGTGATCCACAGGACGACGGCCCAGGTCGGGTAGGACCAGGTCGCCAGGATCAGCGCGCCGACCAGCAGGATGACCACGCCGATCCAGCGCTTCCAGCGGTGCACGAACGGGCCGACCGGGCCGAGCTTCATGCCGAGCGAGTACAGCGCGTCGCGCAGCGAGCCGATGATCCGGCGGCAGGCGGTGCGCACCGCGACGGCGGGCTTCGACGGCCCGATCAGGAAGGCTCCGACCGCCGTGACCACGGCGACGGCGCCGATGGCGCGGATGCTCGCGCGCATGAACCGGATCAGGGTGTCGTAGACCGTCCCGGCCGCCGCCTGGTTGGCGCCCGGTGGCAGGTGGTCCAGGTAGTACGCCCTGAAGATCGTCAGCGCGACGCCGATCAGCAGCATGGCGATCGCGATGCCGACGGCCGCGCCGATCAGCGCCCGGCGGCGGTTGACGGCGAGGAAGACGCCGCCGGCGGCCACGATCACCGTGAGGATCGGCAGCCAGTTGCCCATGATCTCCAGCAGCCGGAAGTACGTCCTGATCTTGCCGATGTCCTTGGAGGAGAAGATCACGAAGTTGGTGTGGACGTCCGGGATCTTCGAGGCGACGGAGAGCCCGGAGTCGACCAGTTGGGTCTTCACCTTGGCGATGACGGGCGCGAGGTCGATGGAGACCTGGTTGTTCTCGAGCTTGACGGTGCCGCCGCCCTTGCCGGTGAGCGCCTTGTCGAGCGTGCTGTGGATCAGCCGGTTGGCGTCGACCCAGATGGTGGCGAACTGGTCGCTGGTGACGACCTTGTGGACGGTGGTGCTGATCAGGTCGGTGAGGCCGCTCTTGATCGGGCCGCTGAGGTTGCCGATCAGGTTGGACAGGTTCTCCGGCACGCCCTGCTGGGCGGCGGTGTCCGAGAGCTGCTTGACCAGGGCGTCGACGTCGATCTGGTCGAGCACGACGGTGGTGACCCGGTTGGTGATCGCGTCCTGGACGTCCGGCTCGGTGGCCAGCGGGGCGACGGTCTGCACGTAGCGGTCGGTGTCGCCGACGAAGTTGGCCGTCCAGACCGCCATCACCGACAGCATGGAGAGCAGCGAGGCGATCACGATCAGCACCACGGCGCCGGAGGTCCGCCAGCGGTGGTGCTCCCTCTTGTGCGGCGGGGTGGTCGCCTCCAGCACGGCGAGGCGCGCCTTCAGCGCGGCCACCTCGTCCGCGCCTCCCCCGCCGCCCGCCACGGTGGGCCGCTCCGAGGAGGGCCCCGGGCCGCCGCCCGCCACGGTGGGCCGGTCCGACGACGGTCCCGGGCCCTGGGCGGGCGGTGGCCCGCCCGGCGGGACGGGCTCCGGCGGCTTGCCGTGGCCGGAGCCGCCGGACGCGGATTCGCCGGAGCCGGGCTCCGGTTCGCTCGACGCCATCTGCTCTCCTCGGGTCGGGGCCTGCGGCCGTTCGCCCTACCAGGAGAAGCGCGGCCCGGCGCGGCCACCACCGGGAATGGGCGTACGGGTGGTTCCGGCGCGCCCACGGCAGGCCGGACGGCACGGTGGCGGCGATGATCGGAGGGTCCGTGCGAGCCGCCCCGAGCGGAGCGGTGCACGGCCGCACCCGGTCAGGCAGGAGGACCCCATGGCGAAGGACCAGAACCCGGAGACCCGTCCGGCGGCGCAGGCCACCCCGGAGGAGCGCGCGGCCCGCGGGCGGGCGGCACGGCGGCGGGCACCGCGTTCGAGTCACGCCGAGTACCGGCCGGCGAAGAAGCGGCCGGACCCGCTCGGCATCCTGGAGGCCCAGTCGGCCAAGCGGGTGCCCGAGCTGGTACCGATCCGCTACAGCCGGATGAGCGAGTCGCCGTTCCGCTTCTACCGCGGCGCGGCCGCCATCATGGCGTCCGACCTGGCGGGCAGCCCGGACTCCGGCATCCGCGCCCAGCTCTGCGGCGACGCCCACATGCTGAACTTCCGGCTGCTGGCCTCCCCGGAGCGTCAGCTGCTGTTCGACATCAACGACTTCGACGAGACCCTGCCCGGCCCCTGGGAGTGGGACGTCAAGCGGCTGTCGGCGAGCCTGGTCATCGCGGGCCGGGCGAACGGCTTCGACGACAAGGAGCGCGCGGAGATCGTACGGGCCACCGTCCGCCAGTACCGCGAGGCGATGGCCCGGTTCGCCGGGATGCGGAACCTGGACGTCTGGTACGCCCGGATGGACTCCGACATGCTGCAGGAGCTGGCCGCCGAACGGGCGCCGAAGCGCGGCCAGCGCGGACTGGCCCAAGCGATGGCCAAGGCCCGGACCCGGGACAGCCTGCAGGCCTTCGAGAAGCTCACCGAGGTCGTCGACGGCCGGCGCCGGATCGCCGCGGACCCGCCGCTGCTGATGCCGATCTCCGAACTGCTGCCGAACGTCGAGCGTGACGCGCTGATGACGCTCTTCCGCAGCCTGGTCGCCCGCTACGGCAAGACCCTCCCCTCCGACCGCCGCTACCTGCTGGAGAACTTCCGGCTGGTCGACGTGGCCCGCAAGGTGGTCGGCGTCGGCAGCGTCGGCACCCGATGCTGGATCTTCCTGCTGCTCGGCCGGGACGGCCAGGACCCGCTGTTCCTGCAGGCCAAGGAGGCGGACACCTCGGTGCTCGCCCCGCACGTCGGCGCCAGCCAGTACCGCAACCAGGGCGAGCGGGTGGTGTCCGGCCAGCGGCTGATGCAGGCGGCCAGCGACATCTTCCTCGGCTGGGAGCGGGTGGACGGCATCGACGGCAAGCGCCGCGACTTCTACGTCCGCCAACTGCGCGACTGGAAGGGCATCGCGGTCGCCGAGCAGATGCGTCCGGAGGGGATGCGGGCCTTCGGAGCCCTCTGCGGCTTCACCCTGGCCCGTGCCCACGCCCGCTCCGGGGACCGCATCGCGATCGCCGCCTACCTCGGCGGCAAGGACGTCTTCGACCACGCGCTGGCGGAGTTCGCGGAGGCGTACGCCGACCAGAACGAGCGGGACCACCGGGCCCTGGTCGACGCCGTCCAGGACGGCCGGCTGCCGGCCGCGGACCCGGTGGCCGAGCCCCGCTGACCGCGGGCGCGGCGGGCCCGGACGGCCGGGCCCGCGTGGTATCACCTGACACAGGCCCGGGAGCCCGGCACTCCGGCCGGGCCCCGACGCCGAGGAGACGATGCGCATGCCGGCCGGACCGACCGAGCAGCAGGCCCCGGCGCCGCAGGACCCGATCGCGATCGTCCGCACCCGGGGCTACGTGACCATCCTGGTGCTGGCGGCGCTGCTCGGCGTGCCGATCTCGGCCGGCGCGTTCGGCTTCCTCGCCCTCGTCTCCGAACTGCAGTCGCTGGTCTTCACCGACCTGCCGAAGGGGCTCGGCTTCGACGGCACCCCGGACTGGTGGGCGATCCCGCCGCTCGCCGTGTCGGGCGTGCTGGTCGCGCTGGCCATCCGCTACCTGCCGGGCGGCGGCGGCCACAAACCGGCCGAGGGGCTGAAGACCGGCGACACGCCCTCCGTCGCGGCGGTGCCCGGGGTGGCGCTCGCCGCGATCGCCTCGCTCTCCCTCGGCGTGGTGCTCGGCCCTGAGGCCCCGCTGATCGCGCTCGGCGGCGGCATCGCGGTCGGGGCGATCAAACTGCTGAAGCGCGACGCCCCGCCCACCGCGGTGAGCGTGCTCGGCGCGGCCGGCAGCTTCGCGGCGATCAGCGAACTGCTCGGCTCGCCGCTGGTCGGCGCCTTCCTGCTGATGGAGGCCTCCGGACTGGCCGGGCCCATGCTCGGCGTGGTGCTGGTGCCCGGGCTGCTCGCCGCCGGCATCGGCTCGCTGATCTTCACCGGCCTCGGCCACTGGACGGGGCTCGGCACCTACTCGCTGACGCTGCACCAGGTGCCGCACGCCGACCGGCCCTCGCTCTCCGAGTTCGGCTGGGCACTGCTGGTCGGCGTGATCGCGGCGTTCCTGGGCGAGGGGATCCGCCGCTCCGCGCTGCGCCTGCAGTCGGAGGTGGAACGGCGGCGGCTGCCGCTCACCGTGCTGATGGGCGTGCTGGTCGGCGTGGTGGCCCTGGTGTACGCGGCGATCAGCGACAAGCCGATCTCCGACGTGCTCTACTCCGGCGAGAACACCATCGGACCGCTGCTCGCCGACAACTCCTCCTACACGGCGGGCGTCCTGGTGCTGCTGGTGGTCTGCAAGGCGCTCGCGTACGGGTTGTCGCTCAGCGCCTTCCGCGGCGGCCCGGTCTTCCCCGCGGTGTTCGTCGGCGGGGCCGGCGGCATGGCCCTGGCGCACCTGCCCGGGGTGGACACCACCACCGCGTTCGCGATGGGCGTCGGGGCGATGAGCGTGGCGATGCTGAAGCTGCCGATGACCTCGGTGCTGCTGGCCACCCTGCTGCTCGGCACGGAGAGCCTCACCGTGATGCCGCTGGTGATCGTCGCGGTGGTGGTCTCCTACGTGGGCACGCTGCGGCTGGCCCGGCGACCGGCCCCGCAGGCACCACCGACGGCTCCGCCACCCGGGCCGGCCACGGCCTGAGCGCGCCGGACTCCCCGGACACGCCCCCTGACGAACGCCGGTTCCCCGTACCGCGCCGAGTGGGCGGGGTGCGGGGAACCGGCGGGGGTCAGGCCGCGGCGCGCTCCGCGGCGGCGAGGCGGACGCAGAGGGCGACGCCCTCCATCGCGGAGCGCACCTCGTCCACCGACGGGAAGGACGGGGCCAGCCGGATCTGGCTGTCGCGCGGGTCGTTGCCGCCGGGGAAGGCCGCACCCGCCGGGGTCAGCGCGATGCCGGCCTCCTTGGCGAGGCGGACGACCTCGGAGGCGCAGCCCTCCGGGACCTCCAGGCTGACGAAGTAGCCGCCGAGCGGCCGCGTCCAGGTGGCGATGCCGAGCGGGCCGAGCTCGCGCTCCAGCACCTCGTACACGGCGGCGAAGCGGGGCTCCAGCAGCTCCCGGTGGCGCTCCATGTGGGTCTCCACCGCGGCGGCGTCGGTGAAGAAGCGGGCGTGCCGCAGCTGGTTCACCTTGTCCGGGCCGATGGTCTGGGCGGCGGCGAGCCGGGCGTACCAGGCCATGTTGGCGGGCGAGGAGCCGAGGAAGGCCACGCCCGCGCCGGCTGCGGTGATCTTGGAGGTGGAGGCGAAGACGAACGCCCGGTCCGGGTGGCCGGCCTCCTCGCAGGCGGCCAGCACCGGCAGCAGCGGGGTGCGGTCGTCCGTCAGGTGGTGCACCGCGTAGGCGTTGTCCCAGAACAGCCGGAAGTCGGGCGCGGCGGTCGGCATGGCGGCCAGCCGGCGGACGGTCTCGTCGCTGTAGCTCTCGCCGCTGGGGTTGCTGTACTTGGGCACGCACCACATGCCCTTGATCCGCGGGTCGGCCGCGACGAGCTCCTCGACCACGTCCATGTCCGGGCCCTCGCCGGTCAGCGGGACGGGCACCATGGTGATGCCGAAGCGGTCGCAGATCGTGAAGTGCCGGTCGTAGCCGGGCACCGGGCACAGGAAGCGGACCTCGTCCTCGTCCGCCCAGCGCTGCTTGGCGCCCGGCAGGACGGCGAGCATGGCGTGCGCGACCACGTCGTGCATCACCGTGAGGCTGGCGTTGCCGCAGGCGAACAGCTGGTCGGCGGGGACGTCGAGCAGCCCGGCGAAGACCGCGCGGAGCTCGGCCAGGCCCTGCAGGCCGCCGTAGTTGCGGCAGTCGGTGCCGTCCGCGGCGCGCACGTCGCCCGGCTGCAGGATCGTCAGCAGCGCGTCCGAGAGGTCGAGCTGCTCCGGCGAGGGCTTGCCGCGGGTGAGGTCGAGGCTGAGGCCGCGGGTGCGGAGCTGCTCGTAGGCGGCCCGGGCGGCGGCGAGTTCCGCCCCCTGCTCCGGACCGGCCGACGTGGTGGTGGACGGCTGTGACACGAGGTTTCCCTCCGGTGTGGGTGCGGTTCTACCGGCGTTGCCGGGGCACTGCTGCGCCGACAATCTACCAATCCGCGGGGGCCGCCCGGCCGGCCGCCGCGGGTCCGGGCAGCCGTGCGGTGACCCGCTTGGCGCCCAGCAGGACGCGGTAGCGCTCGCGGGCGGCGAAGTCGGCGAGGCTCCACAGCGCGGGACGGCCGACCTCGGCGCACAGGTGGAGCACGGTGTCCCCGCCGGCGTGCACGCCGACGTGCGCGCCCCAGGGGTCCTCGTCCCGGCCGAAGAAGAGCAGGTCGAGCGCGTTCGGCTCGGCCACCCGGACGGTGCTCGCGGTGTCCTCCCACAGCTCGCTGGAGCGCAGCGCGGGCACCAGCAGCCCGGACCGTGCGAGCACGGCCCGGGCGAACAGCTGGCAGTTGGCGCCGTGTTCGAGGCCGGGGCGTTCGGCGACCGCGCGCGAGCCGGGGAAGCGCGCCCCGGCGTACGGCACCTGCCAGAAGCCGACGGGCAACTGCCCGACGAAGTCGGCGGTGGTCACCGGCGGGTCCGCAGCCAGTCGGCGAGGGCCTGCAGGGCCGGCTCCGGGTTGCTGCGGCCGACGCCGATCCGGAAGCGGTCGGCGGGGGTGTCGGTGAGCTCGGAGCGGTAGATGCCGGACGGCAGCAGCAGCACGCCGGCCTCCTCGACCAGCCGGGTGCAGAACGCCTCGACGCCGTCCGCGCCGAGGTAGCGCGGGTAGGCGACGCAGCCGCCGTCGGGGGCGCGCCACTCGAAGAGGTCCGGGAACCCGGCGAAGAAGGCGTCGAAGAGCGGCAGGTTGGCGGCGATGATGCCCCGGTTGCGCTGCAGGATGCCGTCCCGGCCCTTGATCGCGATCCGGGCGAGGACCTCGCTGGGGGCGGCGTTGCAGATGGTGGTGTAGTGCTTGGCCCGCTCCAGGCGGCTGCGCACCGCGCGGTCGCGGCAGGCGATCCAGCCGATCCGCAGGCCGGGCAGGCCGAGCGACTTGGAGGTGACGTTGAGCGAGAGGGCGCTCGGCGCGAGGTCGGCGGCCTGCGGCAGGATTCGGGCCGGGTCCCGCTCCAGGCCGCGGTAGACCTCGTCGCTGAACAGGTGGATCCCGCGCTCCTCGCAGAGCGCGGCGAGCGCGGTGAACTCCGCCCGGTCGATCACCTTGCCGGTGGGGTTGTGCGGGAAGTTCACCGACACCACCTTGGTGGTGGGGCGCAGCGCGGCGGTGACGGCGTCGAGGTCGAGCGCCCAGTCCTGCTTCTCGTCCAGGGCGACCCCGGTGACCTCGCAGAGGGCGAGCGGGACGGTCTCGGCGGACTGGTAGTTGGGGGTGACGACCACGGCGTGGTCGCCGCGGTCGAGCAGCGCCTGCATGGCGATGTACAGGCCCTCCTCGGCGCCGGCGAAGCAGACCACGTCGTCGGCGCCGACGGTCTCGTACATCCCGGCGATCGACTCGCGCAGTCCGGGGTCGCCGAAGGTCTCGGTGTAGCCGAGGGTGAGCTCCTCCCACGCCCGGCGGTCGTCGGCGTCGGCGAGGGCGAGGAGTTCGGCCATCGTCATGGTCTGCGCGTCGGAGGCGGTGAGGTGGTGGCGGGCGGTGAACTCCCAGCGGGAGAAGTAGGTTTCCAGGCGGAAGTCGGGCAGGCGGGTCATCGGGGGCTCCGGGGGTCCTTGAGGTCGGCGAGCAGCGCGTAGACGGTGGAGCGCGAGGCCTTGAGGGCGGTGGCGACGACGGGGACGGCACGGCGGACGGAGAAGACGCCGGCCCGGTCGAGGTCGGCGAGCACCTCCATGCGCTCGGCGCGGCCGAAGCGTTCGACCGCGCGGCCGCGTTCGCGGACGTGGGTGCCGACGATCTCCTGGATGCGTTCCGTCCAGTCCTGTTCGAACAGCACCTCGGGCCGTTCCACGGTCGGGGCGGCGAACCGGCTGAGCACGGCGGCGGCCTGGTCGAGCGGGGTGCGGTCGAGGTTGACGCAGAGCACCGCGGACGGGCGGCCGTCCTCGGCGCGGAGCACCGCGCTCACCGAGGAGAGCCGCCGGCCGTCGGCGAGCAGCTTCTCGTAGGGGCCGAAGACGTCCTGGGCGGCGGGCTCCAGCCGGTCCAGTTCGCCGAGCAGCGAGGGGTCGCCGGGGGCCCGGCCGGCGTGCGGGTTCCAGATGGCGAGCACCCGGTCCCGTTCCGCGTCGTGCAGCACGACCTCGGCGTAAGGGCCGAGCAGCAGGGCCACGGCCTGGCAGACCGGGCCCCAGAGCCGGACCCGCGGGTCGGTTTCGCGCGTCTCCATGATCTGGACTATACGTCCGATCTGGACAAAAATTCCAGACGCAATGCCGGAACGGACGGACTCAGGTCCTGCGGGCGACCGCGAGGACCGCCATGTCGTCGTCCCGCGGGCCGCCCGTCCACCGCCGGACGTCCATCACCAGCGCGTCGATCAGCCCCTGCGGCCGGTCGAACGGACCGAGCGGCGCCAGCCGCGCCGCCGGGTCGTAGAACTCCCCCGCGCCGTCACGGGCCTCCGTCACCCCGTCGGTGACCAGCAGCAGGGTGTCGCCCGGCGCGAACGGCCAGGCGTCCGGCGCGGACCGCGGCACCCCCAGGCCGCCCATGCCGAGCGGCAGCCCGGGGTCGCGCGCCGCCAGCAGGTCGACGGCCCCGCCGTCCGCGGGCAGCCGGTACGGCCCGGGGTGGCCGCAGTTCAGCAGCCGCAGGCCGCCGTCCACCCCGTCGACCTCGCCCAGCAGCGCGGTGACGAAGCCCTCCGTCCGGACCTCCTCGTCGCTCCCCGTGCTCTCCCGGGCCAGCGAGTGCTCCAGGGCGTCGGCCAGCGCCCGCAGGTCCGGCGCCCGGTCGGCGTTCTCCCGGAAGGCCCCCAGCAGGACCGACACCGCGGCCACCGCCCGCAGCCCCTTGCCCCGGACGTCCGCGATCAGCAGCCGCACCCCGAACGGGGTCTCCTGGACGGCATAGGCGTCCCCGCCGATCAGCGCCTCCGTCTGCGCCGCCCGGTAGCAGGCCGCCACCGCCAGCGGACCCACCCGGGCGGGCGGCGCGGGCAGCACCGCCCGCTGCGCCGCCTCCGCCACCGACCGCACCACCGCCAGCCGGCGGCCGTGCCGGGCGATCACCCGGTTGACCCAGACGCCGATCAGCGCCGCGAACACCGTGTTGGTCAGCTCCAGCCAGCCGGCCGTCGTACCGAACGTGCCGTCCCGGGAGGTCAGCACCAGCACCCCGACGGCGCTCGCCGCACCGACCGCCACCGTGTCCCGCAGCGGCAGCAGCGCGCCCGCCAGCACGGAGGCGGCCGCCATCATCGGGTCGCCCCAGTAGTCGGCCGTCGCCAGCGAGTCCCAGACCAGACCGCCGACCACCAGCACCCACGGCACGAGCCGGACGTAGCGGGGCCACTGCGTGGACAACGTCGCCACCGGCAACCACGACTCCCGGTCGGAGGGTCTGATGGGCTTTCGACGATATCCGCCGACCCGCCGCCCGCCCGCAGGACACCCCGGCCGATCGTCCCGTCGACGGACCGTCATCCGCTCGGTCCAGAACGGGCAGTGGGCGCGGCGGCCGGTGGTGCGGGGGCCGGGCGACCCGCCGATCGGCGGGTCCGGAGCCCCGCCCTCCTCCCCTAGCATCGGCCGGGTGACCAGGTGGCGGCCCTTCCTCGACGACGACACCCTCCGGCCCGGACCGGAGCTGGTCGCCGCGCTCAGCGCCGACCTGCGCTCACCCGACCCGGCGGTCCGCGACGAACAGGCCTACGTCCTGCTGCACCGCTGGATACCGCGGCTGCCCGCCGCAGAACGCCGCCGCCTCGGCGACGAGATGGCGGACCGCTTCACCGACCCGGAGATCCAGGCCCGCACCTTCGCCCCGCTCGTCCTCGCCCGGCTCGTCCGCCTGGGCGACCACGACCCGGCCTGGCAGCGCGCCTTCGACACCTGGTACCGCACCGAACCCGACCTGCGCGGCCACGACCCCGAACTCGGCTGGCTGCACGCGGTCGCGCACGGCGCCGACCTGCTCGGCGCCCTCGGCCGCAGCCCGCACACCGAGCCCGCCGACCTGCTGGACCTGGCCTGCGCCCGGCTGATCGCCCCCACCGAGCACCTCTTCGACGCCATGGAGGACGACCGGCTGGGCCTCGCGATCGCCCTCACCTTGACCCGCCCGGAGCTGACCGAGTGCCAGTCCGTCGACTGGCTGGCCCCCGTCGCCGCCGACTTCGCCGCCGGCCGGCCCGGACCCGTCCCGGCGCACGCCTCCAACACCATGCGGACGCTGCGGGTGCTCCACCTGCTCGCCGTCCGCGGCGTCCGGCCCGCCCCGGACTCCGCCGCCGTCCCGCTCACCCACGCCGGGGCCGTCGCCGAGGCGGTCGCCGCGACCCTCGCGCTGCCGTCCCCGTACGCGGGCTGACCGGCCGCCGCAGTCGGGCGGGCCTCAGGCGGTCGGCAGCGGGCGGTCGTGGAGGAGCTTCTGGAACAGCACGTGATCGCGCCAGGCGCCGTCGAGGAAGAGCAGGCCGCGGGCCGTACCGATCCGTTCGAAGCCGCACTTCTCCAGCACCCGCTGCGAGGCGAGGTTGGCGGCGGCCGCGCCGGCCTCCAGGCGGTGCAGGCCGAGCTCGGCGTCCGCGGCGCGGCAGGCGAGCAGCGTGGCGGCGGAGGCCAGGCCGCGGCCGGCCCGGGCGGCGTCCACCCAGTAGCCCAGGTTGGCGCTGCACAGGTGCAGCCGGACGATGTTCGACAGGGTGACGCCGCCGACGATCTCCTCGCCGCTCGCCAGCACCCAGGGGGCGAGCCGGCCGGTCTCGGCCTGGACGAGCTGGTCGTGCAGCCGGGCGCGCTGGCCGGCCACGGTGAACCAGTGCTCGTCGCGGGGCGGGTCCCAGGGGCGCAGGTGCTCCCGGTTGCGGATCATCGCGCGGCTCAGCGCCTCGGCGTCCTCCGGGACGGCGGGCCGCATCAGGACGTCGCCGGCGACCGGCGCGGAGAAGGCGATCACCCGGACAGCGTAGGCGGTGCCTCCGGCCGGCCGGCCGGCACGGCCCCGGCAGGCGCGGCCCCACTCGCTGCTCGAACGGGGCACGTGGTGCGCGAGGTAGGCCAGGAGTTCCGGATCGAGGTCGGCGGCCCGCTCCTTGTCCTCGATCGCGATCGAGAGCCTCGCCTCGGTCAGGAAGCGGTAGGCGAAGACCTCGACGCTCGGCGCCGTCCAGAAGACGTCGCACTGCGGCGGGACGGTCTCACCCTCGGGTCCGTGGCGGGGCTCCGGTTCCCAGGTGAAGTCCCGCTCGGAGCAGACGACGGCGGACTGGCCGCCGTGATGCAGGTAGAGGTACCACGTGCACGTCCACAGCTCACGGCGCCACCGCGACGGCGGAACGTCCCACTTCGCCATCGCGTGGTCGCAGACGTCACAGCGCACGGCGCAGGCCCTCCGGGTGCGTGTCCCGGCCCGGACGGGCGGGGCGGGGCACGCCGGGGACCGGCGGGGTGTCGTGTCGGCGGATCAGCACGGGGTCAGCATGCCGGAGGGCTCGGACAACCGGTGCGCTTGGGGCTGCCGGCCCCGGGCCGTGGCGGTGTGACGGCGGGCCCGGGGCCGGCAGGTCGGCGGTGCCGGAGTGTCAGCCGACGTTGGAGCAGGCGTTGCCGGTCGCCGGGTTGAGGATGCTGACGACGCCGATCGAGTTGCCGCAGACGTTCACCGGGATGTGGACCGGGATCTGGATGACGTTGCCGGACAGCACACCGGGCGAGTTGGTGGCCAGGCCCTCGGCCCCGGCGCTCGCCGAGGCCGGGCCGGCAGCCGCGCCGAGGACGAGGGTGCCGGCGGCGGCCGCGAGGGCCAGGGCGGTGCGCAGTGCGGTCATGGTGGACTCCTGTCGTGTCGAGCTGTTCTGATGACGCGTCGGCCGCGCGATCGACGAACGGCCGTCACCACCTTTTCGGCACGAACGGCCTCCGGGGTTGGCCCGGCCACGACAGTCCACCCGATCGGCGCAGCGGTCCGGCCGTCCGTTGAGCGGCGCGGGGGAACGGGTGCGGCCCGGACGGCGGCGGACGGCGTGCCCGGTGGTCTCCCTGACGGCGTGTCGGCGGGACGGGCGGCCCGGAGCAGGTTCGGCGGGAGCCGCGGTCAGGGGGCTTGCCATGGGTCCGGTGCTGCTGTTCGTGTCCCTGGCGGGGTGGGTTGCCGCGCTCACGCTCGCGGCGGTGGGCACGGCCGCGCTGCTGGGGCGGAAGAGGAGGCCGCTGCGCCGTCCTGCGGCCGGACGGCGCGCCGCATGCAGACCCGCGGCCACCGGTCGAGTCCGTGGGCGGCCTCGCGCTCCCGGACGGCCCGCAGTTGCGGTCCGATCTGCGGCCCGTCGAGGACGGTGAAGCCGCAGCGGGCGTAGTAGGGGGCGTTCCACGGCACCTCGGCGAAGGTGGTGAGGGTCAGTGCGGGCAGCCCCTCGTCGGCGGCGCGGCGGGCGGCCCGGTCGATCAGCGCCCGGCCGAGGCCCTGCCGGGCACTGCCGGGGTGCACCGACACCTGTTCGACGTGCAGGTCGCCGTCGACGCGCTCGGCGAGCAGGTACGCCACCGGGCGGTCGCCGCCGTCCGCGGCGACCCAGGCCAGGCCGGCCGCCAGGAAGGGCGCGAACTCCTCGTCGGAGAAGGGCTCGTCCGCGGCGATCTCCGGCATGCCGACCTCGCGGAACACCTCCCCCGCCGCCCGCTCGATCTCCTGCAGCACGGGGACGTCCTCAAGGCGGGCGGCTCGGATGCGCATGCGCCCATTCTGCCGTCCCCGCCCGCGGCGGCGGGCGGAGCTGCGGGCGTCCGCCGAGCGGATGACTTCGCCGCGGCGCAGCGCGCGCCCGGGCCGCGGGACGGGCAGTGTCGTGCGAAACGGCCGCCGGACCGGGAGCGGAACGGGACCGGGGCGGCGCCGGGACGGAAGGGGAGCGGCATGGCTGCCGGCAGTGGCGGACGGGACGGCGGCACCAGCGAGCGGCTGGCCCTGGCGGGCATGCTGTTCGCCGTCTCGATGACCTTCATCGACCAGACCATCGTGTCGATCGCCGCGCCGAGCATCATCCGCGAACTCGGGCTCTCCGCCGGTGCGATGCAGTGGGTGGTCAACGCCTACCTGCTGGCGCTGGCGGCGTTCTTCGCGCTGGGCGGCCGGGTCTCGGACATCCTCGGGCACAAGCGGGTGATGCTGGTCGGCACGGTGGTGTTCGTGGCGGCGTCGGCGCTCTGCGGGGCGGTGCCGACCGGCGGCGCGGCCGAGGCCTGGCTGATCTCCTTCCGCGCGGTGCAGGGGCTCGGTGCGGCGCTGATGTTCCCGGCCGCACTGGCGGTGGTGGTCGAGGTGTTCCCGGTGGAGCGGCGCGGCCGGGCGCTGGCGCTGTTCTTCGCCGTGGCGGGCGGCCTGACCGCGATCGGCCCGATCCTCGGCGGCTGGCTGACCAGCTGGACCTGGCGGGCGATCTTCTGGGTCAACGTGCCGGTGGCGGTGGTCGCCCTGGTGCTGACGTTCCTGGCCCGGATCCGGAACACGCCGCGCCCGGAGCCGATCGACTGGCCCGGCGCGGTGCTGGTCGCGGCCGGCATGGGCCTGAGCGTGCTCGGCCTGCAGCAGGCGGCGGTGTGGGGCTGGGGCAGCGCCGCGACCTGGGGCTGCATCGTCGGCGGACTCGCGGTGCTGGTGCTGTTCGTGCTGGCGGAGCTGCGCAGCCGGGACCCGCTGATCACCATGCAGGTCTTCGCCGACCGGGCCTTCTCGGCGGACAACGCGGTGCTCTTCTTCGCGATGATGTCCTTCGTCCCGGTGTTCTTCTTCGCCTCGGTGTACGCGCAGGTCGCGCTCGGCTACTCGGCGAACGAGGCGGGCCTGTACCTGCTGGTGTTCTTCGCCGGGTTCGGCCCGGCCTCGCAGGTCGGCGGCCGGATCCTGGACCAGCGCGGGGCCCGGCCGGCGATGCTGCTGGGCACGGTGGTCGGCGCGGTCGGGTTCGCCGGCTGGGCGGCGAAGATCACCGACCTGTCGCTGGGGGCGCAGTGGGTGTGGATCGTCCTCGCCGGCGCCGGGATCGGCCTGCTGCTGACGCCGGCGTCCACGGACGCGGTGAACCGGGCGATCGGCCGCTCGTACGGGGAGGTCACCGGGATCACCCAGACCGTCCGGAACTACTCGGCGAGCGTGAGTCTCGCGGTGCTCGGGACCGTCCTGCTGCACACCGCGGCCAACCGGATCACCGACACGCTGGAGCAGCGCGGGCTGCCGCCGCAGGCGGCGCGCAACACGGCCGAGCAGATCACCAAGAGCCTCACCGGGCCGAGCACCGGCGGGTCCGCGGCGAGCGGCGTGGACGCCGGTCTGCTGGCCGCGCTGCGGGCGGACTTCGCGGCGGCGAACCGGCCGGTGCTGTACGGGATGGCGGCGGCGCTGGCCGTGGCGTTCCTCTGCGCGCTGTGGCACCCCGGCACCCGGATCACCGCGGAGGGCGGGGCGGACCGGTCCCGTCCGGAGGCACGTCCGGCCGGCCGGGAGCCGGAGCGGGAGGGCTGACCGTCCCGTCGGCCGGGGCCTTCGCGGCGGGCACCGCCGCCAGGTCGTCGACCAGGCCGACCAGCCAGACGGCGGTGTCGACGGCGTGCAGCGCCGCCGGGGCCGGCGGCAGGCGGGCCGCCATGACGCGTTCGTCGAGCAGCGCGGCGCGCGCCTCGGTGAGCAGCGGGTCCGGCGGGACGGGCGTGTCCGGGCCGGCGCGCAGCGCGGCGCCCTCCTGGCGGAAGGCGGCGGCCGCGGTGTCGGCGTCGCGGACGAGGGCGCCGGCGGTGTCCGGCCAGCCGGCGAGGGAGTGCGGGGCGATCCTGGCGAGGAGTTGCTCGGCGCCGCGGACGGTGTGCTGGCCGGTCAGCAGCGCCGCCTGCCAGTCCGGGGTGCCCGGCGGTGCGGTGTGGTGCTCGGAGCGGAACTGGGCGTAGGTCGCCTCGGCGAGGACGGCGGAGCGGCGGGCCCGGCGCACCGCCCGGCCCGCGGCGGGTCCGCCGGTCAGCACGGCGACGGTCTCGTGGAGCGCGGCGGCGCTGTCGGCGAGCAGTTCGGCCGCGCGTCGGCGCAGTTCGCGGCCGCCGCCGAGCGGCCAGGCGCACAGCCCGGTGAGGATGCCGACGGCGGCGCCGGTGGCCACGTCGAGCAGCCGCGCCTCGGCGAGTTTCCAGCTGGCGGGCGCGAGCTGGGCGAAGACCATGGCCACCACGACGGTGAAGGTGCCCTGGGCCCAGGCCAGACCGAGGACCGGGCCCACGGTGAACGCGGTGAGCATGGTGACGGGCAGGGCGACGGCGTAGAACAGCGGCCGGTCGCCGACCAGCATCAGCATCGCCGCGGTGGCGGCCGCCCCGCAGAGCGTGCCGGTGAGCGCGGGCCGCAGGGCCATGCCGGTGTCGGCGGCGGTGGTCCGCATCAGGGTGAGGGTCGCGAGCAGGACCCAGAAGCCGTGGGTGAGGTCGAGGCCGCCGACGACCAGGCGGGCCGCGGCGAGGGCGACGGCGGTGCGGACGGCGTTCTGGAAGTACACCGAGCGCGGGGTCAGGTTGGCCAGGAACCGTGCCCACCAGAGCCGGAGGGCCGGCTCGTGGCCGTACCAGAACGGGCCCGGCCGCTCGGCGGGCGGTGTCGGGTCCGGGGGCAGCGGTGCGCGCCGGCTGATCCGCACGGCGAGGGTGAGGAAGCGGGCCCCTTCGGCGGCCTCCAGGGCGATGCTGCCGAGGCCGAGCCGGGCGGCGGCCGCCGCCTCCGCCGGGTCGGTGGTGCGGTACGGCCCGATCCGGCCGGAACCGGCGGCCGGGGCGGGGCCGGGGCGGTGGCCGCCGTCGGGGTGGAACGGGGTGGTCCGGACGGTCTCGAAGTCGGCGATGGCGGTCTCGATCGGGTCGGTGCCGGGGACCGGCCCGCCGTCCCGGACGCCCTCGCCCGCGGCGCGGACGGCCCGCGCCGCGGCCCTGACCAGCGCGGCGGCCTGCGGCAGCGGGCCGGCCAGGTCGTTGATCCGGCCGATCCGCAGCAGCTGTGCGCGGGTGTGGCGCAGGGCGGTGGCCGCGTGCGAGAGGGCGCGGTCGGCGGCGCTCGCCGAGGCCGGACGTTCCATCAGGGGGATCCGGGAGAACCTCAGGTCGTCCATCGCCGCGGCGGCCGGGTCGGGACGGCCGTCCGCGGCGCCCGGCGGGGCGCGGTCCTCCACCGGACGGCCGGGGGGGTGCCGTGACGGCGGCCGCGGTGCGGTCGGCGAGGTCGGCGACCGCGGCGGCGGCGCGGGCGAGCCGGTCGCGGTAGTCGACCGGCGGCGGCACCGGCCACAGCAGCCGCTCGGCGGCGGCGAGCAGCACGATCCCGGCGGTGACGCCGATCAGCCGCAGCGGCAGGTCCTCCGGCCGGTACGGCGGGAAGCACGGGAGGATGTAGAGGAGCTGCAGGCCGTTGGCGAGGCCGACCAGCCGCGGCCCGCCGACCGAGCTGTAGGCGACGGCGAACCCGATGCCCAGCATGCCGAGGGCGGCCGCCCACGGGCGCACGGCGAGCAGGGTGCCGAGGGTGATCAGCAGGTAGGCCGCGGGCAGCGTGTGGAGCAGGGTGCGGGCCCGGGCTCGGGCGCCGCCGCCGATCCGGGAGAGCAGGCCGAGCGAGATCGCCCCGAAGAGGGCGTAGGTCGCGGCGGTCGGCCGGTCGAGGCCGTACCGGAAGGTGTAGAAGCCGGTGCAGGCCACCAGGGTGACCCGGACGGCGCGGTGCGCGATCCGCAGGCCGGGGTCGCGGGCGCGGAGCCGGTCGGGCAGTGCGCGCGTCCGGCTCATCGGCACCCCGCTGTCCCTGTCGGTGTCCCCGGGGCCGCCGCACCCGGCCGGGCGGTGGGCCCGCGGGCGTGCGGCCGGGGCGGGGGGGCGGGCTCCCGCGCCCCCCCCCCCCCGCGCGGGCCCGCCCCCCGGCGCCCCCGCG
>NZ_JBFBJY010000062.1:0-52186 GCF_040702125.1 Kitasatospora sp. NPDC085895
CCTACCGGTCCTCCCGGTCACCGGCCCCCGCCCCCCCCGGTCGCAATCCCCCGGGCCCCCCGCGGCCCGCCGGGCGCGCCCGCCGGTCGGGGGGGCCCGCCGGTCGGTCCGGGGTGCGCCCGTCGGTGCCGGGCGCGGTTCGGATCAGTCGGGGAGGCGGTCCAGGATCCATTCGCCGAGTTCACGCGTGACGGCGGTGTGTTCGGTGGTGGTGCTGGAGCACAGGAAGTCGTCGAGGTCGCTCTCGGACGGGTCGAGGTCGTCGATGTCGGCGTACAGGGCCTTGTTGTCGTCGAGGTCGCGGATCGAGACCGCGCTGACGGAGGGGACGAAGCAGACGTGTTCGTGGCGCAGGTCGACCTGGGCCCCGAACTTCTCGAGCATGTCGGCGAGGATGCCGTAGGAGCGCAGCGTGCCGCCGGGGGCGCCGTCGAGCTCGGGGAATCCGCTGGTGGTGACGGTCTTCTCGGCCTGGGGGAAGCGCCGCTTGAGTTCGGCGACGACGGCGTTGTCGCCCTGGGACTGGGCGTAGAAGGTGGTGCCGGGGTAGATCCGGTTCACGGTGAGGATGATGTCGCCGGGCTCGACGGCGAGGCCGGTGCCGTCGCCGCGGCCGTTGGCGACGCCGATCAGGCGCGGGAGGCGCGGCCAGCCGCCGAGCCGTTCCAGCTGCTGCAGGAACTCGGTGCGCTCGGGGGCCACGCCGATCGTCCCGGTGGCGGGGTCGTAGTGCCGCCAGAGCATCTGCCGCGCGGCCGGGCTGTCCATCTGCCGCGCGAAGTCGTTGGGCACGGGGATGAAGTGGGAGAACGCCTGGAGCCCGATCGGGACGACACCGCCGCGGTGCGGGCTGTCGTACGAGAAGTACAGCCGCGTGCGGTGGTCCATCCGCTGCGTCTCCAGCCGCGCCAGGGCGTATCGGGTGATGATGCCGCCCATGCTGAAGCCGCCGACCGTCAGCCCGGCGGAGCCCAGTTGCTCGGCGTTGGTCCGCATGATGCAGGCGATCGCGGCCTCGGCGTTGGCCGTGATGGAGGCGGAGCGCTCGTCGAAGCCGAGCAGGACGACGTCGCGCCCGCGGCGGCGGAGCTCGGTCAGGAAGGGGTAGTCGCGGTCGAGGCCGGCGTAGAGCCAGGTGAGGTCGCTGCGGCCGAGGTTGAAGCCGTCGGCGATGATCACGGGGTGGGTGATGCCCTGGTTGCGTTCGCCGTAGAAGACGTGGGCGAAGCCGTTGGGGAGCTGCCACTCCTCGTCGGGCGTGGGTACGGGGTACGGCAGCGGGGTGGGGGCGGTGGAGTCCAGCGGGGCCGCGAGGGTGAAGGCGCCGACGCTCTGCTCCGACTTCTCGTCCTGGTCGGACAAGGGGTTACCTCCTTCGGGTACGCACGGGCCGCAGCAGCCGCGGGACGGGGCTGGGGACCGCAGGCCCGTGCGGGTGACGCCTGCATCATCGGACGGTGCGGAGCGGAGCGGCCGGTTCCCACGCGAACGGTTCCCCTCGACGGACGAATCATCAGCTGATCGCACAGCGCGGCGTCCAGGGCGGGTGCCCCCTGCACACGGGGCACCCCCGGGGCCCGGTGCAGCCCCGGGTCACCGGCGCGGCGTCAGGTCCCGCAGTCCGTCGGCGAGGAGGGCGAACGCCTGTTCCGCGTCCGCGACGGCGCCCGGGTGGCGGGTGTCGGCGGGCGTGCCGGCGGCGAGGCGGGCGGCGTTGTCCTGCGCCAGTACCCACTGGACGCCGACGATCTGGACGGCGGCGAGGCGCGCCGTGAGCTCGGGGGTGTCGGCCGTCTCCTGCAGGGCCCGGGCGAGGGCCTGTTCGGCGCCGGCCTTGAACCGGTCCATCCGGGCGGCGAGGGAGGGCGCGTCCTGGATCATCCGGGTCAGCCGCAGCACGTGGGGGTGGTCGTTGAGTCCGGTGATCGGGTCCCGTTCGTGCAGCCCGCGGAGGAAGTGCGTGCGCAGTTCGGCCAGCGGGGCGGTGCCCGGCGGGCGGGCGCGGACGACGCGGGCGGCCTCGGCCTCGTGGTCGGCGAGGCGGTGCAGCACGAGGTCTTCCTTGGTCGGGAAGTAGGCGAAGAGCGTGCGCTTGGACACCTCGGCCGCCTCGGCGACCTGGGCCACCGAGACCTGGTTGAAGCCGTGTTCGAGGAACAGGGCGATCGCCGCGTCGGAGATCGCCGCGCGGGTCCGCTGCTTCTTCCGCTCCCGCAGCCCTGGCGTGCCGTCCACGGCGACCAACCTAGCAGAGGGCTTCTCCCGGGGCATTTCTGCACCTGGTATACATTTGCCCCGAGGCGAGAATACGAGCGGAGTGAGGACCTTGACCGAGAACGGGACCGACAACGAGACCTGGACGGCGGCCGGGACGGAGGTGGTCGTCGTCGGTGCCGGCCCTGCCGGGCTGGCACTGGCCTGCGAACTGGCCCTGGCGGGCATCGACACCCTGGTGCTGGAGCGGCTGCCCCGGCGCGTCGAGCAGGTGAAGGGCGGCGCGATCCAGCCCCGTACCGCCGAACTGCTGGAGCTGCGCGGACTGCTGGAGCCGGTCCTGCGCCGGACCGCCCCCGGCGACCCGGTGGGCGGCCACTTCGCGGCCCTGCCCGTCCCCCTGGACTGCACGCCCTGGCAGACCCGGCACCCCTTCCCGATCGTGCTCCCCCAGTGGGAGATCGAGGAGGTGCTGGAGAAGCGGGCAATCGCCCTCGGCGCGCGGATCCTGCGCGGCACGGCCGTCCGCGCGGTCGACCAGGACGAGGACGGCGTGGTCGTCACGGCGGACGGGTTGCAGGTGCGGGCGCGCCACCTGGTCGCCTGCGACGGCGCGCACAGCACGGTGCGCCGACTCCTCGGCCTCCCGTTCCCCGGCCGGCCGGGCACCCACCGGGCGGTGCTGGCCGACATCCGCCTGTCTGCCGTGTCCCCGCTGGTGCCGCAGAAGCTCGGACACATGAGCACCCTGATCCGCCGCGCCGAGGGCCACTGGGCGGTGCTGGCCCCGCTCGGCGGCGACCGCTACCGCTTCACCTTCGGCCGCACGGACCGCACGGACGGGACGGACCGGACGGACCGGACGGACCAGGAGGACGCCTCCCGCGACTCCCCCGTCACCCGCGAGGAGATCGCCGAGGTGCTGCGGTCCGTGTACGGCGAGGAGACCGCGCTCGGCGCGGTGGACAACTCCTCGCGGTTCACCGATGCCACCCGGCAGCTGGAGCAGTACCGCACCGGGCGCGTCCTGTTCGCCGGAGACGCCGCGCACGTCCACCCGCCGCTCGGCGCACAGGGCCTCAACCTCGGTATCCAGGACGCCTTCAACCTCGGCTGGAAGCTCGCCGCCACCGTCCGGGGCCACGCACCGCACGGCCTGCTGGACAGCTACCACGCCGAACGCCACCCGGTCGGCGCCCAGGTGCTGCACCACACCTCGGCGCAGCGCGTCCTCGCGGACCCGAACCCGAGCGAGGACGTGGCCGCCCTGCGCGACATCGTCACCGACCTGCTGCGCCTGCCCGACGCCAACCGCCACCTAGCCGGGCTGATGTCCGGCCTCTCCCTGCACTACCCGCCGCAGGACGGCCGCCCGCGGCACCACCCGCTCACCGGCCGGCGCGTCCCGGACACCGAACTCACCCTCGGCACCGGCACCGTCCGGCTGTCGGCCCTGTTCGCCGCGGGGCACGCCGTCCTGCTCGACCTCGCCGGAGCCGTCCCGGTCGGTCTCCCGCTCCCGCCGCAGGTCGACCTCGTTCGCGCCACCTGCACCGACGGGCTCGCCGCGGCGGCCGTGCTGATCCGCCCCGACGGCTACGTCCGCTGGGCCACGGACGGCACCCCCGCCGACGCCGACAGCCTGCTCGCGGCGATCGCCGACCACCTCGTGCGGCTGCCCTGACTTCGTGCGGGGCCCGCCGACGGCGCGGCGCCCGCGGGCGTCGTCAGGCGCCCAGGGAGCAGCAGTGGTCCTCCGTCTGTTCCAGCCACCACCAATCGTCGCCCTCCGCGGCGGCCGCCGCCTCCGGATCGATCCGCACGAGCGAGGAACGGACGAAGGTGAGGAAGGCGCAGTGCTCGCCGCACCCGTCGTCGCCACGGGTCGCACGGCCCACCGACAGGCAGAGCGCCCGGTCGCTCATCGCCAGGCAGGCGGCGAGGGCGGTGAGCGAGGTGTTGACCGTGTCGCCGTACGAGTCGACGACCCGGCCGGTGGCCAGGTCGAGCCGGAGGGCCGGCTCGCCGTGGACCTCGGCGATCACCAGGCGGCCGTCCGTGACGGTGAGTTCCTTCATCGCCCGGTCGGTGTCCAGCCAGCCCAGCGCCGAGACCCGGGGCAGCCCGAGCGTCCCCAGCACCCGGACCGGTTCCGCGTCGCCGGTCGCCGCGGCGAGCTGCCCGGGGTCGGCGAGGACCACGCCCCTGTAGTACGTCTGCACGTCCTCGGGCGTGAGCCGCCCACCGTCCCACCAGACGTCCCGGGGCAGCAGGTTGGACGCGGTCACCCGGTGGTGCGCGCCGGCGGCCGCGCCCTGACCGGTGAGCGCGGCCGTGGGTGCGGGTGCGGGTGCGGCCGGCGGGCCGAAGTCGAACAGTGCGGCGCCGCTGTAGCCCGCGATCAGCACCCGGTCGCCGGGCAGCACCCGGATGTCGCCGTCGTGGGCCACCGGGTAGAGCGCGTGGACGGAGGCCGTGGCGGCCCGGGTGACGGTGACCTCGACCATCGAGTGGAGCGGGTCACCGGTGTCCAGCGCCGAGGCCATCGCGGCCGGCGGCTCCTCCTGCGCCGGTTCGTCCGGCGACGGCCCGCCGAGCGGGGCACCGTCCGCCAGGGCGTACCACCGGTAGGTGTGGTCGTCGCGCGACTGCAGGCAGACCTCGCTGCCACCCGCCCGGAAGCCGTGCAGCGCGACCGGGCCGGTCCAGCCCGGCGCGACGGTGCCGGTGTCCCACACCTCGATCGGCCGCCAGTGCGCCCACACCACCCGCCAGGGCATCGCGAGGCCCAGACCGTCCAGCCACCGGGCGAGCCCGAGGTCACCCCGCATCAGGGCCGCGAACCGCAGCCTCGCCGCCCGCTCCTCCGGTCCGGCCCCGTCCTCCGTCCCGTAGACCCGGGCGACCTCGGACAACACCTCCCCGTACTTCGCCACCCGCGCCGGAAACCCGTCCGGTCGCCACGCCGTCGTCCCCGTTCCCCCGTTCCCCCGTTCCCGCTGATGATCTTGACCATGAGCCTACGGCACCTCGCCGACAGCCCTCGGACGACCGCCAACGGTGCGGCACGCACCGGAATTACGGGCAGTGAACGCCCCTGACGCGACCCTGCTATCACCTGCTATCTTCGGGGTATGGCGAAGACCCAGGTGAACCTCCGCATGGACGAGACCGTCGCCGAGATGGCCAGACACGCGGCCGAGACCCGGCGGATGCCCGTCAACGACTACGTGGCGCAGCTGATCCGGGACGACAACGAGAAGCTGCGCGAGGTCTTCCTGGCCGGTGCGCAGGAAGTGCTGGACGAGTACGGGGACCTGCTCGACGGGATCGAGGCCGCGTGATCCTCCACGTCGATCTCGCCTGGATCCTCGAGGTCGCCGAGCGTGCCGGGGTCGGGGACCCGGCACCGGTGGACTACGGGGTGGCGATCTCCGCGGTGGAGCGGCACCGGGCCGTGGTCGCCGGGCAGGAGGTCTACGACGGGCCGTTCACCCGGGCTGCGGCGCTCGCCCACACGCTCGGCCGGCTGCCGTGGCTGGAGCGTTCGAACCTGCGGGTGGCGGTGGCCGTCGCGCACGGCTACCTGCTGGCCAGCGGGGTCTCGGTCAAGCTCGACCAGGAGCGGGTGTCCGCGGTGGCCGAGGAGCTGAGGCGGCACGGATCCACCGCGGCCGATCTCGCCGCCGTCCTCAGGACGTGGCTCGTCTGACGGGCGTCCGCCCGGCCACCGGGTGCCGACGGGTGAACCAATGCGACGCGCGGCGAGCCTGCCCCCGTTCCGTCGGCCACCCCGTAACGTCGGGGACGGAGGGGCCACCGCCCCTCCTGCGCCGGCCGGCCGCCCTGCCCCTACTCAGGTAGCGGCCCGGCCCGCGCCTCACCCCGCCGGACGCCGGGCCGTTGCCGGCGGCCCCTCCTGCGCCTCCGTCGCTCAGTCGAAGCCGGCCTCGGTGAAGCAGCAGCCTCCGCGCTCGGCGGCGGACAGGGTCGGGGTCGGGGTGTGCCGCGGGGTCTGCCGAACGTACTGACGGAAGCCTCCGGCACGGAACCTCAGGTCGAATCCGTGCCCCTCGACGTGCCACTGCGGCCACTCGGACCTGCCGTCGTCCGGAGCGAGCCGGTACACGTCGTCGATCTCCAGCTCCGGGTGCGTGTTCGTCAGCCCGAGGCTGCCCTCGAGGTCCCACACCTGCTCGAAGACGAGCGTCGCGGGAGCCACCCAGAAGGTGAAGTTCTTCGCAGGCCGGACGGGGTGCACCCAGCGGACGACGTAGTCGAGGTCGAGGAGCAGTCGCGGCACGACGTCGTCCGTCTGCTGCAGGTACAGGCCGTGCAGGGTGGCGTCGTGCCAGCCCATCTCCTCGAAGTCGGCGTCGCTCCGGACGCTCTTGGCGAGACCCGATTCCGGATGGCTGCCGCTGTCCATGACCTCATCCGACCAGAGCGCGCCCCGGCCCGCGCGCGGGCCGGGCGGCTGTTCAGTCCGCGGGGGCGGACACGCGGGGCTTGCGGGCCAGCAGGAAGGCCTGCGCGGTCTTCTCCGGGAACGGCCCGTCGTCGTTGCGTTCGCGCACCGTCCGGGAGATGACGGGCAGTCCGGCGGTCTGCAGCAGGTCGGCGACGTGCTCGGGCCGGCGGCGGTGGAAGACCAGGTCGATTCCGTGGCCGAAGGCCTCGGTCCGGCGCCTGGGTGCGTCGCCGACCTGGAACGCGGTCAGCAGGTGTCCACCGGGGGCGAGCACCCGGTGGAACTCGGCGAACACCTCGGGCAGCCGTTCGTCCGGGACGTGGATGGTGGAGTACCAGGCCAGTACGCCGCCGAGGCCGCCGTCGGGCAGGTCGAGCGCGAGCATCGAGCCCTCCTCGAACCGGAGCGCGGGGTGGGCCTGCCGGGCCGCCGCTAGCATCCCGGCGGACAGGTCGATGCCGAGCACGGGCAGTCCGAGCTCGGCGAGGTACCCCGTCACCCGGCCCGTCCCGCAGCCGACGTCGGCCACCGGGCCCGGGAGGCCGGACGCTTGCACGAGGCCGGCGAATCCGGTGATCTGGGCCCGGTCGAGCGGCTTCGCCGCGAGCTCGGCGCGGAAGTGGCCGGCGTAGTCGGCCGCGACGGCGTTGTAGGAGTCGCGGGTGGCGCGCAGGAAGTCCGGTTCGGTCACGGACGAGCAGCCTACCGGGCGGCCGGTTTGCGGCGGAGTGGACGGGATAGGCGCGCCCGTGCGACGGGCTGCCGTGCCGGCGGGTGCGTCCGACGGCCGGCGGCGCGACCCGCCGACGAGCGGGTGCCGGAAGACACGCTGTCTCGTCCCGGTGCCGTGTCCGGTCGTCGGACGCGGGTGGGCGAGCACGTCCGGCACGCCGCGGAGAGGAGTCATCGTGGCAGGTCCCGTGCTTCCCCCGAAGGCGCCGGCGCCGCCGGTCTCCTCCGCCCCCACCCGCCGTCATCGCCGATCCGGGCGCCCTGGGCCTCGCCGCGTTCGCGATGACCACCTTCGTGTTGAGCTGCTTCAACGCCTCGCTCGTCAACGAGTCCGTGGTCGCCGTGGTGCTGCCGCTGGCGCTGTTCTACGGCGGCATCGTCCAGATCCTCGCGGGCATGTGGGAGTTCCGGCGCGGCAACACCTTCGCCGCGACCGCGTTCGCCTCCTTCGGCGCGTTCTGGCTGGCGTACTGGGGGTTCGTGGAGACCGTGGTGCCGCACCTGCTCCGGGTCCACCAGCTCTACCAGGCGACCGGCCTGTTCCTGCTGGCCTGGACGATCTTCACGGTCTACATGACGGTGGCCGCGCTGCGGACGACCGTCGCGGTCCTCTCGGTGTTCGTCACGCTGAGCCTGACGTTCCTCTTCCTGACCGTCGGCGCGTTCGCCCGGTCCGACACCTGGACGGAGGTCGGCGGGTGGGCCGGGCTGGTGACGGCGGTGGTCGCCTGGTACGCCTCGTTCGCGACGGTCGCCAACGCCACCTTCAAACGGACGCTGCTACCGGTGTGGCCGCTCGCCGGCCCTCCCGCCGCGGCGGCCCCGGGGAGTGGCGATGAGTGAGCGGACGCTGGCCAACCTGTCGCACGAGGAGCGCCGTTTCCCGCCCCCTCCGGAGCTCGCCGCGGCCGCCAACGCCACGGACCGGACGGTGCGCGAGGCGCAGCAGGACCGGCTCGCCTTCTGGGCCGAGCAGGCGGGCCGGCTCAGCTGGGCGGAGCCGTGGACGGATGTCCTGGACTGGTCGCAGGCGCCGTTCGCGCGGTGGTTCGTCGGCGGCCGGCTGAACGTGGCGTACAACTGCGTGGACCGGCACGTCGAGGCCGGGCACGGCGACCGGGTCGCCTTCCACTGGGAGGGCGAGCCCGGCGACACCCGGACGATCACCTACGCGGAGCTGAAGGACGCGGTGTGCCGGGCGGCCAACGCGCTGGCGGAGCTCGGAGTGGCGGCCGGCGACCGGGTGGCGATCTACATGCCGATGATCCCGGAGACGGCGGTCGCGATGCTGGCGTGCGCCCGGATCGGGGCGCCGCACACCGTGGTGTTCGGCGGCTTCTCCTCGGAGGCGCTGAAGGACCGGATCGTCGACTGCGACGCCCGGGTGGTGATCACCGCCGACGGCGGGTACCGCAAGGGTTCCGCGGCGGCGCTGAAGCCCGCGGTCGACCGGGCGGTGGCCGAGTGCCCGGGGGTGCGCAACGTGCTGGTGGTCCGCCGCACGGGTCAGGAGGTGCCGTTCACGGCGGGCCGGGACCTGTGGTGGCACGAGCTGGTGGAGCGGCAGTCGGCGGAGCACGAGGCGCAGCCGTTCGACGCCGAGCACCCGCTGTACATCATGTACACCTCGGGGACGACGGCGAAGCCGAAGGGCATCCTGCACACCTCGGGCGGTTACCTGACGCAGGTGGCGTGGACGCACTGGGCGGTCTTCGACCTGAAGCCCGAGCGGGACGTGTTCTGGACGGCGGCGGACATCGGCTGGGTGACCGGCCACTCGTACATCGTCTACGGCCCGCTGGCGAACGGCACGACCTCGGTGATGTACGAGGGCACCCCGGACACCCCGCACCGGGGACGTTGGTGGGAGATGGTCGAGAAGTACCGGGTGAGCATCCTCTACTGCGCGCCGACGGCGATCCGGGCGTTCATGAAGTGGGGCGAGCAGGTGCCGGCCGCGTTCGACCTGAGCAGTCTGCGGATCATCGGCTCGGTGGGCGAGCCGATCAACCCGGAGGCGTGGATCTGGTACCGGCACAACATCGGGGGCGACCGGTGCGCGGTGGTGGACACCTGGTGGCAGACCGAGACGGGTGCTCAGATGCTCAGCCCACTGCCGGGGGTGAGCACCTGCAAGCCGGGGTCGGCGCTGGGGCCGCTGCCGGGTGTCGGTGCGGACGTGGTCGACGACCACGGCGATCCGGTGCCGGACGGCGCGGGCGGTTACCTGGTGCTGACGGAGCCGTGGCCGGCGATGCTGCGCACGGTGTGGGGCGACCGGCAGCGCTACCTGGACACCTACTGGTCGCGGTTCCCGGGGCTGTACTTCGCCGGGGACGGCGCGAAGCGCGACGAGGACGGCGACATCTGGCTGCTCGGCCGGGTGGACGACGTGATGAACGTGTCGGGGCACCGGATCTCGACCACGGAGGTGGAGTCGGCGCTCGTCTCGCACCCGAAGGTCGCGGAGGCGGCGGTGGTCGGTGCGGCGGACGAGGCGACCGGTCAGGGCATCGTGGCGTTCGTGATCCTGCGGTCCGACGCCGGCGGGGGCGGCCCGGAGGTCGCCGGCGAGCTGCGGGCGCACGTCGCCCGGGAGATCAGCCCGATCGCCCGGCCGCGGGAGGTCCTGGTGGTGCCGGAGCTGCCGAAGACCCGCTCGGGCAAGATCATGCGCCGGCTGCTGCGGGACGTCGCGGAGCACCGCAGTCTCGGTGACGTCACCACCCTCACCGACAGCTCGGTCATGGAGCTGATCCGGGATCAACTGCCCGCGGCCGGCGGCGGCGAGGGTGAGGGCGAGGACGAGGGCGGACGGTAGGCGCGGCTGAGGCCGTGCCCCCTCCGGGGGGATGGCCACCGGGGCGGCCGGTCAGTCGCAGGTGGCGCCGGAGGCCTGCCAGGTCTCCGGGTCGACCATGGCGGTGGGGGCGAACGCCTCGGCGGGGAAGGGCCTGCCGCTGCGCACCTTGTCGTACATGGTCTGCACGGCGAGGGCGCCGACCTCCCGGCCGCTGATCGACAGGGCGGCGCGCATGGCGAAGCGCTCACCGTGCTGCCAGCCCCGGCAGGCGAGGTAGCCGCCGAGGCCGACCCCGATGACGTCGGCCTCGGCGACGCCGGCGGCCCGCAGTGCGGCGATGCCGCCCTCGACGTTCTCGTCGTTGCAGCCCCACACCACCCAGTGCTCGGGGTTCCCCGCCTCCGCGGCCGTGGTGGAGGCGACGGCGCTGCGGGCGCCGTCCGGCGTGTTGTCGGTGCTGACGTTCAGGGTGCGGACCTGGCCGCCGTCCTGGAGGAACGCCAGCCTGGCGGCGTCGATGCGCTCGCGGCAGACGCTGAGGTCCATCCGCGCCGCGGCGACGATCCGGGTGTCGGCGGCCTTCCAGCCGGTCGTGCGGTACTCCTGGGCGGCGCGGCGGCCGACGGCCTCGCCCATCCGGCTGCCGCTGAAGCCGACCCTGGGCACGAGCTTCTGCCGGGCGCAGACGCTCGGGTCGCCGAGGTCGGCGCAGATCTGGTCGTCGGAGGCGAGCAGTTCGATCCGGGCGTCGTGCGCGATCCGCACGAGCTGCGGTCCGAGCGCCGGGTCCGGCACCGCCACGACCACGCCGCTCGCCCCTCGGGCGGCGGCCGACCGGACGGCGTCGAGGGTGCGGGCCGCGTCGGTGCCGACGTCCACCACGTCCAGGTCGACGCCGAGTTCGGAGGCCCTCGCCCGCGCCCCGGCCGCCTCGTCCCGGAAGTACTGCTGGTCGCCCTGCTTCTGGATGTAGGCGACGGAGATCCGCGCCGTCCGGTGCATCTCGGGGCCCTGGGTGGTGCAGGCGCCGAGCGTCGCGATCGCGGCGAGGACGGCGACGGCGCCCGAGGGCGTGGGCAGGAGCGGGGGACGGGACATGGGCGGCCTCGGGCGGTTCTGGGCTCCCCCGCCCACGGCCTCGACCACGGCCCGGGCGGCGGACGTGGGCGGGACGTGAGCGGGACATCGGTGTGGAGCGCGGGACGGTTCGACAGCAAGAACGCGGCAGGGGTGCGTCAGGGAACGCGCGGGCGCGCGGGCCACCCGGCCGGCGGACCGGTGCGGTTCTTGACGCGGCGTCCGGGGCTGCGGTGTGATGATGCCGAGCGTTCGATCCTGTTGGTGTGTGGGGTTTTCTGATGGAGCGACGCCGCGCCCGCGCCGTAGGCTGCCACCGGCCCGGGCACACCGCCGGCGCGGCACGTCCGACTCGTCCCCGGGCGCGCCGCGCCGGCGGCCTTCCCGGGCGGTCGACCCGTCGCCGCGCTGTCCGTGGTGCGTCGAACCCACGTGCCGAGGTCGTGCCGTCCTGCGCCACGGGCGCCTGGGACGCGCGAGTCCCGGGCGACCCGCGGGCCGTGGCCGCGGGCCGGTGGCCGGCCCGCGGGGCGTGACGGGCGGCTCTGCGGGAGCGCCACGGGTGTTCCCCCAGCCGACGTCGGTGCAGCGGGAGGCTCCGTGGTCCTGCGGTCGGTGTCGAACTCACCGGACGGCGACGCGCTCGAGTGCGACGTCATGGAGGGTGCGGCGAACGACGTGCCGGGCGGCCTCCGCACGCGGTCAGCCGTGGGCGCGGGTGGGCGGCGCGGAGGCTTTCGGCACGGGGCCCAGGAGCACGAGCGTGTCGTCGGCCGCCGGAACGACGTCCCGGGCCTCGGTGACGGGTTCGAGTCGGCCGTCGGCCCGCACGACGAAGAGCAGCTCGTGGCCCGGGGGGAGCGGGTCGGCGGCCGGCCGCACGACGAAGCGCGCGCCGAGCTCGTGGCGGTCCTCCAGGACGCTCCGGACGAGGCCGGGACCGAAGAGGACGCCGCCGCCGGAGTACGGGGCGACGATGCCCTGACCTCCGGGGTGCGGGCCGATCCGGTACACCGGACCGTCGAGGCTGTCCTGCACGACCACCGAGGCGAGCGCGTTCAGGTCGTCGTCGTCCGTGAGCAGCAGCGCGGTCGTGACGCCCTCCAGGCGGGCCCCGGGGTCGGTCGCCGTGGCCAGGAGCTCCCCCGGGGCCAGCTCCATCCCCGCCTCCCTGATCCGGTCCCGCTCCCGGGGCAGGCCGGCCCACATGAGCACGTCCAGGCCGGCCGCACGGAGCGACCGGGCGAGGTCGATCACCCACGGTGCGCCGCCGACCAGCAGGGGCCGTGAGCGTGCCGACTCGCCGACCCCCAGCCGTACGGCGACCGGCCTGGCGGTCAGTGCGTAGACCAGGACGGTTCCGACGATCACCAGGAAGGTGATCGGCAGGATCTTGTCGGCGCCCGCCAGGCCCTGGTGGACGAGCGAGGCGGAGAACGTCGCGGCGGTGGAGGCGGCGACGATGCCCCGGGGCGCCATCCAGCCGATGACGGCGCGCTCCCCGGGGCCGACGTCCGTCCGGGCGGTTGCCACGACGGACACCAGCGGCCGCACCACCAGGACGAGCGCCGCGGTCAGCACCAGCGACGGAAGCAGCACCGACGCGACGGACTCCGGCGCGACCGAGGCCGAGATGGAGATGAACAGCAGGCCGATGACCAGTTGGACGACCGTCTCGAAGAACGGGCGGCGGGCCGGCATGTCGAATCCGGGCAGGTTCGCCACCCCGATGCCGGTGACGATCGCCGCGATGAGCCCGGTGTCGTCCAGGACGATGTCGCAGCCCGCCGCCACCGCGACGACCGTGGCCAGTTGCGCGAGCGTGCCGAGCGTCCCGCCGAGCCGCAGCTTGCGCAGGGTCAGCCACAGCACCGCGACGCCGACGGCGCCGCCGGCCAGCCCGACGGCCATGCTTCCGAAGAACAGGCCGACCCGGTAGCCCTCCTTGTCCTGCAACCGGACGATGAGGTGGAAGACGACGGCGCCGAGGATGCCGCCGAGGGGGTCGACGAGGGTCCCCTCCCAGGTCAGGACGGAGCGCACCCGGTCGGCGAGCCCGGCATGCTCGAGCAGCGGACCGACGACGGTCGGCCCGGAGACGACGAGGATGACGCCGAGCATGAGCGCCACGGCGACCGGAACGTCGAACAGCGCGACGACCAGCCCCAGGCAGGCTCCGGCCGTGATGGGGATCCCCAGCACGATCAACCGGGTCACCACGCTCCTGGTCTCGCCCTTCATCTGCTGCGGATCGAGTCCCAGCCCCGCGTCGTAGAGGATCACGGCCACCCCGAGCGACACCAGGGCCGTGAAGTCGGGTACCAGGTTGTCGGGGCGGACCACCTTGGTGAGGGCCCCGGCGGCGAATCCGACGGGCAGCAGCACGATCAGCGACGGGACGTGCAGCTTGCTCGCCAGGATCTGGGAGCCCACTGCCAGCGCGACGGTCAGCGCGGCGCCCAGGAGGATCTGGTCCTGGGTCACGACGGGCCCGCCCCTCCCGGCCACGGAGAAGGCCCGGGGCCGATCCGGTCCCGTACACCCACCGCTCCCCCGGCCTCCCGGTGCCCGGGCCGGTGGACGACCGCGCCTGCCGTCAGGCGCTTCCGGGGGGACGCCACCGTCTCGCACGGACCGCCGCACCGGGCCGGACGGGCAGGAGGCACATCGTCGGTCACCGTCCCCACAGCTGGCTCCCTCCTCGCACCGCGCCCGGCCGCGTCTGAAGTCCGGCCGCCACACAATCACCGTGCACGGGAGGCTGCGCGCCGGAAGGGCCGTCTTTGCGCCACCCGGTCGACGGCGTTCCACCGCTCCGCGGCGCGTCGCCCCACCCCGGCCCTCCGGGAGCTCGCCGATCCGCCGGAACGGCGCCGAGCGGCCCTGGGCGCGGATCCTGACGGACGAGCTCGACCACCGCCCACGACCCGTCGGTCGGATCATGACGACGCGGCACGCACCGGGCCGCGACACACCCGCTCTGCGGACACGCCATAGGCTCGGCGGGGCGGTGGCGGGCGTTGTCGCCGGCCGGTCGGTGGAAAGGGTGTGGCGGCGGTGCTGGACGGGCTGGATGCGGCGCTGGTCCGCGAGCTGCAGCGGGACGGGCGGGTGAGCTACCAGCGCCTGGCCGAGCTGCTGGGGGTCTCGCGGGAGGCGGCGCGGGCGCGGGTGCACCGGCTGACCTCCTCCGGCGCGGTGCGGGTGGTGGGGATCGTCCGGCCGTCGGTGGTCGGGATCACGGCGGTCGCGCATGTGTCGCTGGCGGTCGAGGGCCCGGCGCGGCCGGTGGCCGAGGCGGCGGCGGCCCGGCCCGCCACGTCGTTCGTGTCGTGCACGGCGGGCGGCGGCGCGGTGGTGGCCGAGGTCCGGGTCGCGGACGACCGCGCGCTGGAGCGCGAGTTCACCGCGCTGCGCGGCGTCCCGGGGGTGCACGGCATCGAGGTGTTCCGCTGTGCGGAGCTGCTGCGGGACGCGTACTCGCCGCTGCCGGGCGGCCCGGCGGCGCCGCGGCCGGCCGAGGGGCCTTTGCCGCCGGTCGACGAGACGGACCGGGTGCTGCTGGGTCTGCTGCAGGTGGACGGGCGGGCGTCGTTCGCGGCGCTGGCGGAGCGGGTGGGGCTGTCGCAGCCGGCGACCCGCGCCCGGGTGCTGCGGCTGCTGGAGTCGGGGGCCGTGCACGTGACCGGGCTGGTCGCCTCGCAGGCGCTCGGGGTGCGGGAGGCGGTCGGCGTGGGGCTGGGGGTGCGGGGCGCCGCCCGGGAGGCGGCCGCGCTCGCCGTCGGACTGCCGGGGGTGAACTACGTGGCCGCGGGCCACGGCCGCTTCGACGTGGTCTGCGGGGTGGACGCCGCGGACCGGGCGGCCCTGCTCGGCACCCTGGACGCGCTGCGCGCCCTGCCGGGCGTGGTCCGCGCCGAGTCCTGGTACCACCTCGACATCGTGAAGGAGACGTACAGCTACGATCTCCCGGCCTGACCGGCGGATCGATCGCCGTCAGCGTCACCCGATTACGAAACGCAGGATCAGAGGCGAATCGACTGCGGAAATGTATCCGCAGGTCATTGACGCAGTGTTTTCGCCCGGCATTGAATGACCGGCGTCCCCCCTCTCCCTCACCCTGTCGGGACGGCTGATGTCCAGATCCCCCCAGAGCGGTGTCGCCGCGCTGCCCCGCTCGCTCGGCGTCTTCGGCGGCGTCCTGCTGACCCTCTCCTGCGTGACCCCGGCCTCCTCGCTGTTCATCGTGGTGCCGCCGCTGCTGCAGACCCAGGGCAGCGGCACCGTCCTCACCCTGCTGATCGCCGCGCTGCTCTCGCTCGGTGTCGGCTTCTGCTACGCGGAGCTCGGCACGCTCGTCCCGAGCGCCGGCGGCGAGTACTCGATCGTCGGGCAGCTGCTCGGCCGGCTGGCCGGCTGGCTGGTGTTCGTGATCTCGGTGGTGTCGCTGCTGGTGATCCCGCCGATCATCGCGCTCGGCACGGCCGGCTACCTGTCCTCGGTGGCCGCCCTCGACCCGGCGGTCACCGGGGCCGTGGTGATGGCCCTCGCCGTCGCCGTCGGCGTCCTGGACATCAAGTCCAACGCGCTGATCACCGGCCTCTTCCTCGGCCTGGAGGTGCTCGCCGCGGCCGTGGTCAGCGTGCTCGGGCTGACCCACGTCCACCGGCCGCTGGGCAGCCTGGTGCACGCCGTCGTCCCGGACGGGCACGGCGGCACCGGGCCTGGCCGTCGCCCTGTTCACCTACAACGGCTTCGGCACCGCGGTCTACCTCTCCGAGGACCTGCGCGACCCCCGCCGCACGGTGGCGCGCACGGTGCTCTGGTCGCTGCTGGCCGGCGTGCTGCTGATCACCGTGCCGGTCGCCGCGATCTGCCTGGGCGTCGACTCGCCCGACCGGCTCGCCGAGGGCGACCTCGTCGCGATCGTCGACTCCTGGGCCGGAAGCACCGTCGGCACCTTCGTCAGCCTGTGCATCGCCGCCGCCATCCTCAACGCCGTGATCGTCATGGTGCTGCAGAACGGCCGGGTGCTGTACGCCTCGGCCCGCGACCGCACCTGGCCCGACCCGGTCAACCGGGTGCTCGGCGCGCTGCACCCCCGCTGGGGCTCGCCGTGGGCCGCGACCCTGGCGATCGGCCTGCCCGGGGTGGTGCTCGCCCTCGCGGTGCCGATCGACGTCCTGCTCGGCTTCACCGGCGTCGTGGTCGCGGTGATCTACCTGCTGCTCGGGTGCGCCGCGCTGACCGCCCGGCGTGCCCGCCACCGCGCCGTACCCGCCTGGCGGATGCCGCTCTGGCCGGCCGTGCCGCTCGTCACCATCGCCGTGCTCGGCTACTCGCTGACCCAGCAGACCGGCCGCGACCTGCTGATCACCGGCGGCGTGCTGCTCGCCGGCACCTGCTACTGGTTCGCCTACCTGCGTCCGCGCAGCGCCACCCACTGGGTGCTCAGCCTGCCCGCCGACGTTGCCGGCGACCCCGACCCCGGCACCCCCGATCCCGACGGCACCGAGGGCGCCGCCGCCCCGCTGAACGGAGCCCGGCCGTGACCCGCCCCGCCGACCTCGTCCTGTACAACGCCCACGTGCACACCGTGGACGACGCCCGTCCGCGCGCCGAGGCGGTCGCCGTTCGCGACGGCCGGATCGCCTGGGTCGGCGACCGCGACGGCTGGCGGGCGTTCACCGGCCCGGACACCGAGGCCGTCGACGCCCGCGGCCGGCTGGTGCTGCCCGGGTTCGTCGACAGCCACAACCACGTCCGGCTGGGCTCCGACGCCGACTGCGTCCAGCTCGCCGGGGCCGGCACCCTCGACGAGATCGGCGCACGGATCGCCGACCGGGTGCGCAGCCACCCCGACGCCGCATGGATCGAGGGCGAGGCCTTCGACTACTCGGCGATCCCCGGCGGCCGGATGCCCACCGCCGCCGACCTGGACCGCTTCACCGGGGACCGGCCGGCGTTCGTGCTCAGCTACGACGTGCACACCGCCTGGCTGAACACCGCGGCGCTGCGCCGCCTCGGCATCGGCCGGGACACCGCGCAGACCGCGTACGGCACCGTGCGGAAGGACCCGGCGACGGGCGAACCGACCGGCTTCCTCACCGACTTCGCGGTGCGCGGGCTCTCCCGGGACGGCCACCGGGCGCTTCGGGCGGCCGGCGTGCCCTGGGCGGACCCGGACCGGCAGTACCGGCGGCTCGCCGGCAGCCTCGACATGGCCGCCCGGTACGGGATCACCACGGTCGTGGAGCCGCAGAACTCCCTCGACGACCTGCCGTTGTTCGAGCGGGCGCTCGCCGAGGGCCGGCTGCGGTCCCGGCTGGTCGCCGGGCTGTTCCACCCGCGCGGCACCACCCCGGAGGACCTGGCGGCGTTCGCCGCGGCCGCCCGGCGCCACGCCTCCGACCGGTTCCGGGTCGGGCCGCTGAAGCTCTACATCGACGACGTGGTGGAGCCGCACACCGCGGCCCTGCTGGAACCGTACGCCGGCCACCACAGCCACCGCGGGGAGACCTTCTACCCGCCGGAGGAGTTCGCGGAGGTGCTGGCCGGGCTGGACGCGGCCGGCTTCCAGGCCTTCGTGCACGCCACCGGGGACCGCGGGATCCGCACCGTGCTGGACGCGGTGGCGCACGCCCGGGCCGTCAACGGGCCGAACGACGCCCGGCACCAGGTCGTCCACGTGGAGTGCCTGGACCCGGCCGACGTGCCGCGCTTCGCCGAACTCGGCGTCGTCGCCTGCATGCAGCCGCGGCACTGCTCGCCGGACATCGCCGGCCCCGGACGGGACTGGGCCGAGGCGGTCGGCGAGCACCGCTGGAACAAGGCCTGGCCGATGCGCAGCCTGCACGAGTCCGGCGCGGTGCTCGCGCTGTCCAGCGACTGGAACGTCGCGGAGATGGACCCGCTGGTCGGCCTGTACACCGCGGTGACCCGCCGCGGCCTGGCCGGCGGCGAGCCGTGGATGCCGGAGGAGACGCTCGACCTGGCGACCGCGCTGCGCGGCTACACCCTGGGCAGCGCGTACGCCGTCCACCTGGAGCACGAGCTCGGCAGTGTCGTCCCCGGCAAGCTCGCCGACCTGGTGATGCTCTCCGACGACCTGTTCGAACTGGAGCCGAAGGCGTTCCTCGACGCCCGGGTGGAGCTGGGCGTGCTCGGCGGCGAGGTCGTCCACCGGGCCGTCTGACGGACCGTCGCCGTTGGGTGCTGCCCGCTCCCCCTCCCCCCGGGGTGCGGGCCCGCGGCCGCGTCGGGTGCCGGTGCGGCGCGCTCCGGCAGGTCGCCGTTCGGGCGTTCGCCCCACGACCTGCGGCGGCGGGAGGCGATGAAGGTGGTGACCGGTACGCGGTGCGCGTAGGCGTTCAGGTTCCCGGGCTCGACCTCGCGCCACCGCAGGACCGGTTCGACCGGGGTCGTCCGCACCAGGTCGTCCGCCTCGTCGCGGTCGCCGCGGAGCAGGTGGGCGCTGCGGCGACCGCGCCGTCCTCCTTCCCCTCTCCCGGCCGCCCCGGCGGCCCTCACCCCGTCCGATGCGGTGAGGGTCCGTCCGGGTTCCAGTGATCTTCGCCGGATGCGCGGAGCGCCCGGGTCGGGGCCGCGGGCCGGCGTCAGGCGGGCAGGCCGATGGCGCGTTCGCCGCTGCGGCGCTGCTGGATGACGACGGCGATGACCAGCAGGGCGCCCTGGGCGACGTTCTGCCAGAAGGAGTTGATGCCTTCGACGGTCAGTCCGTTCTCCAGGCAGCCGAGCAGCGCCACGGCGAGCAGGGTGCCGCCGATGCCGCCCTTGCCGCCCTTGAGGGCGCAGCCGCCGAGGGCGGCGGCGGTGATGGCCTTGAGTTCGAGTCCTTCGCTGCCGGAGGTGGGCTGGCCGCTGCCGGTGCGGGCGGTGAGCAGGATGCCGGCGACGGCGGCGACGGTGCCGATCAGGGCGTAGACGGCCACCAGGTACTTGTTGATGTTGATGCCGGCGAGGCGGGCGGCGGTGTCGTTGCCGCCGATCGCGTAGACGTTGCGGCCGATGTCGGTGTACTTCAGCAGCAGGTGGACGGCGAGCGCGGTGAGGATGAGGATCCACACCATGACGGGCAGGCCGGCGATCTTGCCGCGGCCGAGGAAGACGAAGACGTCGTCGTTGAGGACGTAGCCCTGGGCGCGGCCGTTGGAGATCAGCTGGGCGAGTCCCTTGTAGGCGGCGAGGCCGGCCAGGGTGGCGATGGTGGGGTTGACCCGGCCGTAGACGATGATCACGCCGTTGAGGATGCCGATGAGGATGCCGACGCCGACGGCGGCGGCCATGCCCGCCAGGGCGTTGGAGCCCGCGGACGTGAAGGCCATCGCGCTGACGACCGAGGCGACGCCGGCCTGGGAGCCGACGGAGATGTCGAGGCCGCCGCAGATGATGACGACGGTCTGGACGACGGCGAGCAGGCCGGTGATCGTGGCGGCCTCGGCGATCACCTGGAGGTTGGAGACGGAGAGGTAGTTGTCGTTGAGCGCGCCGAAGAGGGCGAGGACGACGACCAGTGCGCCGATCAGGCTGAGGTTCTGCCCGCCGACGGAGGCGAGGACCGCGGCGGGGTTGCCGCCCTTGCGCGTCGCGGTGCTGCCGGTGGCGGCCGGCGGGGTGTCGGTGGTGGTGCTCATGCGGCGGCTCCAGGGGTGGCGGGGGCGATGTCGTCGGCCATGGCGAGGCTGAGGACGGCCTCCTCGGTGGCGTCGGCGCGGTCGAGTTCGCCGGTGATGCGGCCGTTCTGCATGACGACGATGCGGTCGGCGAGGCCGAGGACCTCGGGGAGTTCGGAGGAGATGACCAGGATCGCGACGCCCTCCGCCGCGAGGTCGGCGATGATCCGGTAGATCTCGGCCTTGGCACCGACGTCGATGCCGCGGGTCGGCTCGTCCAGGATCAGGACCTTGGGCTTGCGGGCGAGCCAGCGGGCGAGGACGACCTTCTGCTGGTTGCCGCCCGAGAGCTTGCGGACCTCGTGCTCGATCGAGGGGGTGCGCACCCGCAGCCGGTCCGCGTACTCCTGGGCCAGCTGCCGCTCCGCCGAGCGGCGGACGAAGCGGAAGCGGCGCAGGCGCTCCAGGACGACGGTGGAGGTGTTGTCGCGGATCGAGCGGTGCAGGAAGAGGGCCTGGGCCTTGCGCTCCTCCGGGGCAAGTCCCAGGCCGGCGCGGATGACGGCGCCGGGGTTGCCGGAGGGCAGGCGCTGCCCGTCGAGGGTGACGGTGCCGGAGCGCACGGGCAGGTCGCCGGCCAGCGCCAGGGCGAGCTCGGAGCGGCCGGCGCCGATCAGTCCGGCGAGGCCGACCACCTCGCCGGCGTGGACCTGCAGGTCGATGTCGCGGACGTCGTCGGTGGTCAGGCCGCGGACGTCGAGCACCAGGCGGTCGGTGGCGACGTGCGGGCGGGAGAACACGGCGGACAGGTCGCGGCCGACCATGAGCCGGACGAGCTCGCCCTCGCTGGTGGTCGCGGCGTCCTGGATGCCGGCGAGCGCGCCGTCGCGCAGCACGGCGATGCGGTCGGCGAGTCGGAAGATCTCCTGCATCCGGTGGGAGACGTAGACGACGGCCACACCGTCGGCGCGCAGCCGCCGGATCAGCGCGAAGAGCGCCTCGACCTCGTGCTCGGAGAGCGAGGAGGTGGGCTCGTCGAAGGCGATGACCTTGGCCTCGCCGGTCAGGGCCCGCATGATCTCGACCAACTGGCGCTGGGCGGGGGTGAGCTCGGAGCCGAGCAGGTCGGGGTCGAGGACCTTCTCGAAACCCAGGCGCACGAGGTCGGCGGTGATCTTGCGGCGCAGCTCCGCGCGGTCCAGGCGGCGGCCGGCGGCGCGGGGCAGCGCACCCACGTAGACGTTCTCGGCGACGGAGACGTGCGGGACGATCTCCGGTTCCTGCGGGATGATCCGGATGCCGGCGCGGTGGGCGTCGGTCGGCGAGGCGAGCTGGACGGGCTTGCCGTCGACCAGGACGCTACCTTCGGTGGGCCGGTGGTCGCCGGTGAGGATCTTCAGCAGGGTCGACTTGCCGGCGCCGTTCTCGCCCATCAGCGCGGTGACCTGGCCGGCGGGGAAGTCCAGGGTGACGTCCGACAGGGCCTGCACGGCGCCGAACCGCTTGGAGAGGTTCCGCACGCCGGCGCCGCCCGGGGCCGGGGCGGTGGGCGGACGGGGATCCGGCTTCTCGTCGTGGGCTCGGCTCATGGGGTCACCTTCGTTTCGTGCGGGGAGGGTTCGCGGAGCTGCGCGGAGAAGGGGCCGACGCCGGCCCGGGCCCCGGACGTACCGGGCATCGGCCGGCGGGGCGTCAGCTGCAGCTGACGCCGGCGGACTTCCAGGTGGTCGGGTCGACCATGGTGGTGGGCGCGAATGCCTCCTTCGGGAAGTCCTTGCCGTTCTTGAGCCGGTCGTACATGGTCTGGACGGCCAGCGCCCCGACGTCCTTGCCGTTGATGAACAGGGCGGCCTTCATGCCCGACGGCTTGCCGCTCCAGTCCTTGCAGGCGAGGTAGGCGCCGAGGCCGACGCCGATGACGTCGCCGGGGCCGATGCCCGCGTTCTCCATGGCGGTGACACCGCCCTGGACGTTCTCGTCGTTGCAGCCCCAGACGACCCAGTGCTTGACGCCCGCGTTGGCGGTGACCGTCGCGGCGATCTTGTCCTGGGCGCCGGTGGGGGTGTTGTCGGTGGCGACGTCGATGTTCTGGACCTGGGCGCCCGACCCGGCGGTGAATGCCTCCTTGGCGGCCTTCACCCGGTCGCCGCAGACGGTGACGTCCTGCTTCCAGGCGGAGACGATCCGGGTCTCGGCCGGGTTCCAGCCGGCCTTCTTGAACTCCTCGGCGGCGCGCTTGCCGACCTCGGTGCCCATCTGTCGGCCGGAGAAGCCGATCCGGGCGACGAGGTCGTCCTTGCTGCAGGCCGCCGGGTCGGGGCCGGTGGCGCAGATCTGGTCGTCGGAGGTCAGCAGCGCCACCTTGGCGTCCCGGGCGGCCTGGACGACCGACGGGCCGACGGCGGGGTCGGGCACGACGATGATGACGCCGTTGGTCTTCTGCGCGACGGCGGACTGCACCTCGCTGACGGTCTTGTTGGCGTCGTTGCCGAGGTTCACCACCTTGAGGTCGATGCCGAGTTCGGCGGCCTTGGCCTTGGCGCCCGCGGCCTCGCCCACGAAGTACTCCTGGTCGCCCTGCTTCTGCAGGTAGGTGAGCGAGATCCTGCCGTTCACCGGCGCCGTGGGGCCCGCGTCGCCCTTCAGCGACTCCTGCCCGGTGGAGCAGGCGGTGGTCAGGCCGAGGGTGAGCAGCAGGCCCGCCGCGGCGGCGGCACGGGTCGTGGTGCGGAACATGGGAGCTCCTTCGGGCATGCGCCGGCGGCGCGGCGGGTGCGCTCGGGCCACCGCAGCAGGCGTCCCGAGTTCCATCAAGAACAAACACGTTCAAACGGTATGCAACATATGACACCCGTGTTGCATGGCACCGTCAAGGGGGCGGGATCGCCGAGACCAGCTTGTGACCATGGAGCGGACGACTGTGCCTTCGTTGCGTCACCTCTCTTTCTCGGCCGTCCAGTTGACGCCGGGTCTCGGCCACGGCCCGCGGCGCCGGTCGGCGGTGCTGCCCGGGCTCCGGGACCGGCCCTGGCAGGATGGCGCCATGGAACGTGTGCTTGGAATCGGCGGGTACTTCCTGCGGGCGGCCGACCCGGCGGCCATGAGCGCCTGGTACCGCGACTGCCTGGGGCTGGACGCGGACGAGCACGGCCTCTGGCAGCAGGAGGCCGGGCCGACGGTGTTCGCGGCGTTCGACTCCGGGACGGACTACTTCGGGTCCCCCACCCAGCAGACCATGCTCAACTTCCGGGTCCGCGACCTGGACGCGATGCTCGCACAGCTGCGGGCCAAGGGCGCCGAGGTGTCCGGGGAGACCCAGGAGATGGAGGGTGTCGGCCGGTTCGGCTGGGTCACCGATCCCGAGGGCCGCCGGATCGAACTGTGGCAACCCGCCTGAGCGGGCACCCGCGCGAGGCGGGCGGGACCCCCGGGCCGGTGCCGCAGGCGGACGGCGCGTCAGGAGACGAAGGCCCGGTCGAGGACCACGGGGTCCGCGTGCGAGCCGGTGACCACGTCGACGCGGGGCCCTGCGAGAGGAGGCCGCCGCGGTGGTGCGCAGCCTGGGAGCGCTGCTCGGCCCCGGCGCGAGTGCGGTCCCCGCGGGGCTCCGCACCGCCTTCACCCTCCAGGCCGCCGATCTGGTCGGCGCGGCGCGGGCGCCCGGGCTGCTGCGGCTGGCGGGGCGGGAGGCGCCGGGGGGCTCGTTCCGGATCCGGGCCGAGGAACTGGAGGCGGGACCGGCGCTGCGCGACGGCCGGATCGACCCGGAGGTCGGCTCCATCGACCACGTGGACCCGGAGACCCGGGTCGAGCAGCTGGTCGGTCTGCGCATGGTCGCGGCCGTCCGGCCCGGACATCCGCTCACCGAGGGGCCGCTGACCCCGGCCCGGCTCGCCGCCGCGGAGCACGTCGTGGTCAGCCGTCGCGGCCGGTTCACCGGCCCCCTCGACACCGCGCTGGCCGAGCTCGGCCTCCGCCGGCGGGTGGGCGTCGTCCTCCCGGATCACCTGGCCGCGACGGCCCTCACGGCCCGCAGCGACGTCGTCTGCCTGGTGCCGCCGCGCTCCCCGGCGCCGCGCCCTCGCCCCTCACCCACGACGCCGTCGCCCTCGGACTGCACCTGCTCGACCTCCCGCTGTCCCTGCCGCCGGTCACCATCGGCATGGCCTGGCACCCCCGGCACACGGCCGACGGGGGCCACCGCTGGCTCCGGGACGCCGTCCGCCGGGTCCTCCGTCCGCCGGGGGCCGCCGTGGTGGACGGGGCCGACGCCGGGTAGGCCGCGGAGGAGCGGCCGGGCGGAGCCGGTCCCGCCGCGGGTGGCGGGACCGGCCGGGGTTCCGGTCAGACGCAGGTCAGCTGGGGTGCGGCCCAGTCCGCGTGGTCGTAGGTGTTGCCGTTGTCGGCGGCTCCGACCTCCAGGGTCAGTTCGTAGGCGCCGGTGAGCGGGGCGTCGAGGTGGACGGCGCCGCCGGCGCCGGTGACCGTGCCGCTCCCGGCGACCTTCACTCCGTCGGCGAGGACCTGGAAGGTGACCGAGCCGTTGGAGCCGACCTCGTCGTCCACGCCGGCGTCGGTGCTGAGGGCGGTGCACCGGCCGCCGAGGTAGTAGGTGACGGTGGAGGTGGCGTGGGCGCCGAGGCCCTTGGCGTAGGCGGTGCCGCCGACGGTGAGGGTCCGTCCGTCACCGGCCGCCGCCTCGCCGTTGCTGCGGTCGTGCTCGACCGGGCCCCAGCCGTTGAACGCGGCGGTCCACGCCAGGTCGCCGAGGGCGTGGGTGCCGGGTGTCGGCGCCGTCCCGCAGCCGATGCGGGCGCCGGCCCAGTCCGCGTGGTCGTAGTCCTTGCCGTCGCCGGCGTCGGTGACGACGAGCCGAAGGTCGCTGCCGCCGGTGAGGTCGGCCGTCAGCCGCAGGGCCGGGTCGGTGCCGCGGCGGATTCCGCTGTCGGCCACCAGGGTGTCGTCGCGGTAGACCTGGAAGACCGCGGATCCGTTGCTGCCGACCTCGTCGTCGATGCCGACGTCGACCACCAGTCCGGTGCAGGTGCCGCCGAGGTGGTAGCGGACGTCCGAGCCGGCGTGCACGCCGAGGCCCTTGGCGTAGGCGGTGCCGCCGAGGGTGAGGGTCCGTCCGTCACCGGGCGCGGTCTCGCCGTTGCTGTGGTTCCGTTCGACCGGTCCCCAGGCGTTGGTGGGCGTGCCGGACCAGGCCAGGTCGCCGAGCCAGTGGAGTCCGGTGGGCAGCGCGGTCGGCGCGGCGGGCGTGACCCGGAACATCACCGTGCCGTGCGAGGGGACGGAGGCGCTGATCGCGCCGGTCGTGGTGGTGGTCTGCTTGGACCAGAGGTCCTTGAGGGTGTACGAGGCGGCGCCGCCGATGCCGGCGGCCGCGGCGGTCGTGGCGACCGTCCTGGTGGCGGCGGTCTCGTTGGTCAGGGTGACGGCGCGGCTGCCGTCGGCGAGCGGCTTGCTCATGACGACCAGTCCGTCGCCGGAGGAGATCACGGCGCCCTGCCGGCCGAGCGGGTCCTGGTCGACGGCGATGACGTCGGCGTTGGTGAGGACGGCCATGGTCGCGGCGCTGGCGGTGCGCAGGTCGGAGCCGATCAGCAGCGGCGCGGCCATCTCCGCCCAGAGGCTGAAGTGGGTGCGGTACTCGGTGTCCGTCATGCCGCCGTTGCCGACCTCCAGCATGTCGGGGTCGTTCCAGGCGTTCGGGCCCGCGTAGGGGGCGAGGGCCTGGTTCTCGTGCGCGATGGAGATCATGCTCGACCAGGAGTCGGAGATGTCGCCGGTGGTCCGCCAGGAGTTGCCGGTCTCCTGGGCCCACGTCCAGGGCTGGCTGCTGCCCCATTCGCAGATGCTGTAGAGGATGGGGCGGCCGGTGGCCTTCAGGGCGTCGCCCATCGCCTTGTACCTCTGCTTCGCGTCGACGCCCTGGTTGTTGCAGTTGTCGTACTTCAGGTAGTCGACGCCCCAGGACGCCCAGAGGTTCGCGTCCTGCTGTTCGTGGCCGAGTCCACCGGGGAAGCCGAGCCCGTCGCAGGTCCTGGTGCCGGCGCTGGAGTACAGGCCGAACTTCAGCCCCTTGGCGTGCACGTAGTCGGCGACCGCCTTGATGCCGTTCGGGAAGCGAACCGGATCGGGCACGAGGTTGCCGGCGGCGTCGCGGGTCGGCATCGCCCAGCAGTCGTCGAGGTTGACGTAGGTGTAGCCGGCCGCCTTCAGTCCCTTGGAGACGAAGATGTCGGCGATGCCCTTGACCATCGCCTCGTTGAACTCGGCCCGGCAGTGCGTGGAGTTCCAGTTGTTGAACCCCATCTGCGGGGTGACGGCCTGGGAGTTCTGCAGCGCGGCGGCCGGGGCGGCGCCCGCCACCTCGAGGCCGACCACCGCGGCGGCGCCCAGGGTGCCGCCGCCGCACAGCATGGCCAGGGTGGTGGCCACTCCGACGGCCCGGTGTCGGATCTTGTGGGGGATCAGGGTCATGCATGGCCTCCGGGACGCGATCAGCACACAAAAGCACTGAATCCAACGGAATCGAGCAGCCCCGAGCGTCGACCCGTTGACTCCCGGTTGTCAAGAGAATCGGCGGCCCGCGGATGAACTCCACCAGCCGTCCTGCACAAGGAAGTTGGCCGGTTCTCGACTAGGTTCCGCCGCCCCTGCGGCGGCCTCGGGCGGATCGCCGTGCGACCTGACGGACGGTCAGCGCGTTGTGAGAGGTGCCGAACCGGCACAGCTTTCCGCAGGGGGATCCCATGACCGACTCCGCTTCCGTGCACCGCGCCCCGCTCCTCGGCGCGGCGGCCGCCTCGCTCCTGTTCGCACTCGCGGCCTGCGACTCGCCCGAGCCCGCGCCCGACCGGGCGAAGCCCGCTCCGGCGCATTCGTCCGTGGCGGCACCGGCCGCTCCTGCCGCTCCCGCATCCGGCAGCGCCCCGGCTCGTCCGTCCGGCGCCCCGACCGGTGCTCCGAGCGTGGCGGCGGCTGCGGCGGGCGGAACATGCGGCGCTCCGGCCGGCGCGGCCCGGGTGTTCGTGTCCTCGGCCGCGAAGACCGCCGACGGCGGTGCCGACCTCGTCGTCTCCGACACCAGGGTGACGTGCAGCCCCGACGGGCTCGACCCGGTGGTGGAGGGCGCCGGCGGGACGGGGGTCAGGACGCTGCACCTCGTCGCCGGCGCGGCCGTCCACCTGCTCAGCCCCGACAACCGGCTCGCCGCCGCGACCCCCGCGGACCTCACCGGCCTGTTCGCCGCCCATGCCGCGAGCCGCTCGGGCACGGGCGCCCTGGGCTGGAAGGGCAACGTCTTCACCGTCCGCGTCGACGGATCGGGCCGGATCGACTTCCTCGGGCAGGGCCCCTGGTCGACGCTGAACACCGCACCGCCGAAGTGACCCGGCGGCGGGTGGGTGGTGCCGGTCAGTCGTCGTGCACGGGCAGCAGTCCGTGTTCGGCGAAGACCCGCTTCGCGGCGAGGGTGGCGTTGATCGCCTTCGGGAACCCGCAGTAGGCGGCCGCGTGGAGCAGCGCCTCGACGATCTCCCGGGCCGTCAGGCCGACGTTGAGGGCGGCGTGGACGTGCACCTCGATCTGGGGCTCGCAGCCGCCGAGTGCGGTGAGCATGCCGAGGGTGAGGAGTTGGCGGTCGCGGGGCGGCAGGGCGGGCCGGGAGTAGATCTCGCCGAACCCCCAGGCGGCGATCTGGTGCGCCATCTCCGGGGAGACGTCCGAGAGTGCGGCCACCACCCGCTCGCCCGCCTCGCCGTCGATCCGGGAGAGCACCTCCATGCCCCGTTCGAACCGGGCCCGGCGGGTGCGTGCGTCCGCACTGTCGGTCGTGCTGTCGGTCGTACCGTCGGCTGTCATGGGGCTCCGTGTCGTCGGGTGGTCGTTCACGCGGTCGCGGGCGCCGTGCTGCGCGGCCGAGCCCGGCCCCGCGACCACGCGGCCGCGCCGACGAGCAGCGCCGTTCCCAGCGCGTACGCCGGCAACCAGCGGGTGGTCGTCGCCGCGAGGCAGTCGTCGACGGCCTCCTGCCCCTGCTTCTGCTGCGCGTGGGCGAGCGCGGCGGCATCGCGACCGGCGAGGTCACCGAGGGCGGCCTGCGCCTGCAGGCTCTGGTACCGGCCGGACTGCACGCAGGCCTGCCGGGTCCCGGGCATCGGGAAGAGCCAGTCCCAGCGCTGCAGTGCGGGCGCGAGCGCCAGTGCCACGCAGAGGCCGACGACCAGCGAGTAGGCGGCCAGGCTCCACCGGTAGGCGCTCCGGCGGCCGGGCGTGGGCTCCGGCACCCGGCCGAAGGAGAGGACCACCGCGAGCAGCGTCACCCCGAGGTAGGTGGAGAACCACTGCCAGGAGCCCTCCGCGAGCGAGAACGCCAGCACCACGCCGAGGGCCGTCCCCAGCACACCGGCGTCGGCGGCCGGCCGCTCCCCGCCGGCGGTCCGGTCGACGTCCCCGCCCACCCTGCCGCCGGGGCTGCGCACACTCACACGCCCTCTCCTGCCTGCCGCCGGACCTCCAGCCTGCTACGGCCGCCCGCCCGGGCACCGGCACCACACCACGAGCGCCCCCGCCTCCCACCCGCACGGCCCAGCCCTCCGGACCGTGCCCGCCGACCGGCCACGGGGGACGGCCGCCGCACCTGCGCGGCGGCCGTCCCGGCCGAACGGTGCGGGCGGTCAGTCCTCGAAGCCCCGCTCGTTCGTCACCTCGAGGTTCCGGAAGACCGGCGGCCCGTCGCAGAGCGCCGCGACCTGCGCCGCGAACTCCCCGGTCTCCGGGCGCCTGGAGTTCTCCATGGCCTGCTCGTAGGACGGGAACTCCACGATGTTCAGGTAGGTGTTCTCGGCGTCACGGTCCTTGGCCTGCACGGCTCTGGTGGCCACCCGGTTGCCTTCGTTCTTCTCCACCCAGGCGTCCAGCAGGGCGTTGAATTCGTCGATCCGACTGGTCTTGTACTCGATGATCTGAATGAACGTCACGTACGGCCTCCTCGACTCGGCGGACGGTGGCCGTCCGCCCGTCCAGCGTCCCCCCGCCACCGGCGTGCCGCAAAGGCAGACGGGTGTGCGGCCGGAGTGCGCCAGCGCCCGCCGTCGGCGGGCGCCCGGCGGACGCGCCGCACGGGTCGGCCGTCTCAGGCGAGGGCCAGCAGGCTGACGGCGAGCGCGGCGACGCCGAGACCGGCGAGTTGGCCGCGGTGGATGCGTTCGCCGAGCACGGCACGGGCGAGCAGGACGGTGCCGGCCGGGTACAGGGCGGTGATCACGGCGACGACGGTGAGGTCCCCGCTGCGGACGGCGAGCAGGAACAGCAGGTTGGCCACGGAGTCCAGGACGCCGGCGCCCGCGGACATCGCGTAGGCGGGCCGTTCGGTGCCGAGCCTGCGGCGGAGCAGGCCGGCCGCGGCGAGGACGACCGCGGAGGAGACCGCTCGTCCCACGATCAGCGGGGCGACGCCGCTGTCGTTCGGCGCCTGGTGCAGGAAGACCAGTTGGAGGGCGATGGCAGCGCCTGCACCGAGGGCCAGCAGCAGGGCGGCCCGGGAGGGGCGGGCCGCGCCGGTCCCGGGGCCGGCGCTGACCAGGACGACCGCGAGCAGGGCGAGCGGCAGGCCGAGGACTCCGGCGGTGGTCAGGTGCTCGCCCTGCAGCAGGCCGACCGCGACCGGCAGGGCGGCGGAGACCAGGGCGGTCACCGGGGACAGCACGTTCATGGGGCCGATCGCCAGGGTGCGGTAGAGCAGGGCGAACGCGGCGGCCGAGGCGACGCCGGAGGCGGCGCCCCACCCGACGGCGCCGGGGCCGAACGTGGCGCCTAGCACCGGCCAGAGCAGTAGTTCGACGGCGAGCGAGGCGGGAGCCGCGATCAGCACGGTGCGCAGCACGTGGGCCTTGCGGGAGCCGAGGCCGCCCAGGAAGTCGGCGCAGCCGTAGGCGAGGGAGCTGCCGAGGGCGAGGAGCAGAGCGATCACGGTTCATTCCCTACGATGTCAGTGGAACGACTGGAACGTACATCGGATCGACCGGCATGGTCCAATGGAGTGACCTTGCAGTGCACTCCGATGACCCGAACGAGGGGATGGTGACCAGGTGGCGGACGCGACCGAGGCTCTGCGGACGGTGGCGCACAACGTCCGGGCGGCCCGCACGCGGGCGGGCCTGTCGCTGGACGAGCTGGGCCGGCGCGCCCGGGTGAGCAAGGGTGCCCTGGTCGCCCTCGAGAAGGCCCAGGGCAATCCCAACCTGGCCACCCTCGTCCGGCTCGCCGACACCCTCGGCATCTCGGTGTCCGACCTGATGCAGGGACCGCCCGAGGGCCGGGTGCGGATCGTCTCCGCCGACGCCGCGGCGCCGCTGTGGACGGGCGAGCACGGGGGCGAGGCCCGGCTCGTCCTGACGACCTCGGGCCCGGCCCCGGTCGAGGTGTGGCGGTGGCGCCTGGAGCCGGGAGAGGAGTACGCCAGCCACCCGCACCGGGCGGGCGTCGTGGAGACCGTCAGCGTCACCGCCGGACGGATGACGCTGGTCGTCGACGGCGCCGAGCACACCGTCGAGGCCGGGCAGACCGCCACCTTCGACGGCGACACCGCCCACGCCTACCGCGGGGCGGGCACCGGCCCCTGCACCCTGGTCATGACCGTCCACCTGCCGCCCGGCCCCGGGCCCCTGACCTGACCTGCCCCGGGGGCCTCACGGCCGTCCACCCCCGCAGGCCACCACCCCTTTGAACCTTCGATAGAAAGGCACTCATCGGTGAACGCCAAGTAAATGAAAGCAGCGGCGCCCGGATGGGTGTAGAATCTGAGATGCGAGGGCGGCCTCCAGGACCGGCATCACGGTGATGCCCACAGCCGCCCACCAAGGGGGAGAGCACCATGGGTTACCAGCTCGATGCGGCACGCGCGACGATGGACGAGCGGCTCCGGCAGGCCGAGCAGCACCGACTCGCCCGCGCGGCCCAGCGCAAGAACCGCACCGCCGCCCGCGCCGAGGCCCGCAAGGCCTGACGCCGACACCCCGTCCCCCGACGACGGCAGGTGCTCCCGGGTCCACCCGGGAACGAATGACGAGGTCCCGCCCGGTCCCGACGACCGGACGGGGCCTCTGTGTTTGCCACGGCAGGCGCTCCGCGTGCCGTGCGCGGTCGGCGGGCTCCGTCCACCGGGTCTCAGACGCGGCCCGGGCGACCCGTCTCGGCCGCACGGGCGCGGTACTCGGCCGCGTCGGCGGTGAAGCCGTCCTGCTCGGCGAGCCGGGCGGCGCAGGAGAAGTGCTCGGCGGCCTCGCCGGGCCGACCCAGCCTCAGCAGGGCCTGCCCGCAGAGGTCGGTGAGCATCGCCCGGCGGGCCGGGACCTGCTCCGCCGGGGCCAGGTCCAGTCCGTGGCGGGCGAGCGCGAGCGCCTCCGCGGGGCGCCCGTCGTTCAGGTGGTGGCGGGCCAGGTGGTAGGTGGTGAGCATGTGCGTCTGCGGACTGCCGGCGTCGCGGGCCAGCAGCTGCGCCCGCTCGTATCCGCGGCCGGCCCGGGCGGGGTGGCCGAGCCGGTCGTGCAGCTGGGCCAGGTTGACGGTGGCGATGGCCTCGCCCTCGGTGTCGCCGGCCCGCCGGGCGAGGTCCGGGGCGGACTCGAGGTGGCGGGCCGCCTCCTCGTGCCGGCCCTGCTCCGTCAGCACCCAGCCGAGCAGCGTCCTCACCCGTGACTCCGCGTCGGCGTCACCGAGTTCGGCAACCGAGTCGAGCGCGCGGCCCAGCGGCCCGTCCCACTGCGCCTCGGGCTGCTGCACCACCAGGGGCCACAGCAGGACGGCGAGCCGCCACGCCCGGTCGTGGTGGTGCGCGTCGGCCGCCGCCCCGACGGCCGCGACCAGCGTGCTCCGCTCGGTCGCGTACCAGGCCATCGCAGCGGCCCGGTCCGCGAAGTCCGGTTCCGCAGCCGGCCGGTGGACGTCCGCGGGGAGCTCGCAGCAGGGCTGGCTGCCCGCGACGGCGGCCGCGGAGGCGGCCAGTGCGCCGCACAGGTAGTGGTCGAGGAGCGGCAGGATGCGCCGGGGGTCGGGCGCGGGCCGCAGCGTGCGCGCGTACAGCCGGACCAGGTCGTGCAGGGCGTACCGGCCGTCCGCCCGTTCCTCCAGCAGGTTGGCGGCGACCAGCCGTTCCAGCGCCGCCCTGGTCTCCCCCGGTGCGGCGGCGGCCAGCGCGGCCGCCGCGCCGAGGTCGATGTCGGGCCCGAGGTGGTGGGCCAGCAGTCCGAGGAGCTCTGCGGCGGCGGCCGGCAGCTGGGCGACACCGGCCCGCAGCACCGAGGCCAGGTCGAGGTCCCCGGCGGCGAGCAGGGCGAGCCGCTGCTGTTCGTCGTGCAGTTCCTCGGCGGCTCGGCGCAGCGGCCGCTCCGGCCGCAGGGCGAGCCGGGCGGCGGTCAGCCGCAGGGCGAGCGGCAGGCCGTCGCAGAGCCGGACCAGGTGCGCGACGGCGTCGGGTTCGGCGGCCACCCGGTCCGCGCCGAGCACACCCGCGAGCAACGCGGCGCCCTCCTCGGGCCCCAGACGGCCGATCAGCAGCGGTCGGGCGCAGTCGCCGGCGATCAGGCCCTCCAGCCGGTCGCGGCTGGTGACCACGGTCGCGCAGCCCGCGGCGCCGGGCAGCAGCGGCCTTACCTGGTCGTGGTTCAGGGCGTCGTCGAGGACGACCAGCACGCGGCGGTGGCGGAGCAGGGTGCGGTAGAGGCTCTCGGCGGCGACGGGGTTGCGGGGGACGTCGTCGGGCCGGATGCCGAGGGCGACGAGGAAGTCCCGCAGGACGAAGACGGGGTCGGCGGCGGGCACGGTACCGGCGAAGCCGCCGAGCCGGGCGAAGAGGACTCCGTCGGGAAAGGCGTGGGCGGCGTGCTGTGCCCAGTGGGCGACCAGGGCGCTCTTGCCGACGCCGGCCGGTCCGGTGACCAGGCAGACGGGGGCGTCCGCGGGGGCGGCCAGGACGGCGTCCAGCGCGGCGAGTTCGCGCGGCCGGCCGGTGAATCCCGCCGGGCTGCGGGGCAGTAGGAGCGGGGGCGGCGCGTCGACGGACCTGGCGGGGCCGTCGGCGGCTTCGGCGGGCCTGGCGGGGCCGGCGGGGGCTTCGGTGCGCTCGCCGGGGCTGGAGCCGGTGCCGGTGCCGGGGCTGGAGCCGGTGCCGGTGCCCGCTGTCGCGCCGGGTGCGGCGAGGATGCGGGCGTAGGCGCCGGTCATGGCGGGGCCCGGGTCCACGCCGAGTTCGTCGGCCAGCCGCCGGGCCGTGGCGTGGTAGAGCGCGATGGCGGCGGCCTGCCGGTCGGTGGCGAGCAGGGCGTCGAGCAGCGGGGCGACCAGCGATTCGCGCAGCGGGTGCCGGCAGGCGGGGCCGCGGAGCAGGCCGACGGCCTCCTCGGCAAGGCCCGCGGCGGTCAGGGCCTGGCCGAGTTCCTCGACGGCGATGAGCCGGGATTCCTCCAACTCGGCCGCCAGGGAGGCGATCAGCGGGGTGGGGCGGAGTCCGGCGAGGGCGGGTCCGCGCCAGAGCCGCAGGGCATCGCGCAGCACGGGCACGGCGGACGCGGGTGCGCCGCGGTGGTGGCGCCGGGCCTCCTGGACGCCGGTGCGGAAGCGGCGGGCGTCGACCCGGTCGGCCGGGGTGCGCAGCAGGTAGCCGTCGCCGACCGTCACGATCGCGGCGCGGCCGGTCGGGTGGAGCCGTCGGCGCAGCTGCGAGATGTGGCCCTGGACGGCGGTCCTGGCGTGGGTCGGCGGCTGCTCGTGCCAGAGGGCCTCGCTCAGCCGGTCGGTGGTCACCAGTGCGCCGTCGGCGAGCAGCAGCATCGCGAGGACGGTGCGTCGTTTCGGCGGCCCGAGGTCGACGCCCGTTCCGTCGCAGTGCGCCTCCACCGGGCCGAGCAGGCGGAAGTCGAGCAACGCGTTCTCCCCACGGTTCGTCCGCTGAACGGTGGGGAGCTACCCGACTTGACCGTGTTCATACACGTGCCCCCGATCACACCGGGCGATCGGGGGCACGGGCACCACCGGGCTGCTACACGTGGGCGTTGACGACGTACCAGAAGTAGGCGGTCGCCGCGGTGACGGCGACGTTCGCCGCGTTCAGCGCGAGGTAGCGGCCGGTGACGCGGTTCCGCAGCGCGACGGTGCCGCCCGGGCCCGCGACCGCGGTCCAGTCCCAGGTACCGCCCTGGCCCCAGTTCGCCTCGACGGCCCCGTTGTCGTCCTGGAGGCTGCCGCCGAAGTCGACGTTCTGGAGCTCGACGGTCCCGTCACCGGCGACCCGGGCGGTCCACAGCGCGTGGTGGTACTGGTTGCCGTACCAGAGCCTGCTCGCCCGGGCGACGATGCTGTTCCAGCTGACCTCGCCCAGCCACTGGTCGGGCGCGTGCTGCGGCGCGAGGACGTAGTGCTGGCCGTCGCTGATCGCCGACAGCGCGGCCGGGCCCGGGGCCGGCGCGCCGACCGCGTTGCTCGTGGTGGCGGCGGTGGCCGCGGTGGCGGCAGTGGTGGCAGTGGCCAGCGGCAGGAGGGTCGCCGCGGCGAGTGCGGCCGCGGCCAGCGCCCGGGTGCCGGGCGGGGTGCGCAGGATGCGGGTCACCGGCTCAGCCCTTCCGCACGGTGAAGGCCACGTAGGCGTTGTCGCCACCGCCGCCGTCACGGCTGCAGGTGTAGCCCTCCGGAACGTCGCACCCGTACTTGTTGCTGCCGGAGTACGGGTTGTCCCACCAGATCGAGACGTTCCCCACCCCGTACATGTTGTAGACGGCCCGGCCCTCCGTGCCGGTCATGAAGCCGTTCGACTCCGACTGCCAGGCGCCGTTGGACATCGGGTACACCGCGTCCGGCGGCAGCATGTTCTCCGTCCACGTGCCGTGCTGCAGGGCGGAGGACGTGCGCTCCAGCACCGACGTCGTGCGGTTCTGCAGCGCCACGTGGGTGCTCCTCGCGGCCGCCCGCACCGCCGGGGCCCGCCGCTCGGCGGCGGCGCCCGCGAGGGCCGGGCTGCCGCCGAGGGTGAACGCCACCGAGGCGTTGTTCCCGCCGCCGCCGCTCCACGAGCAGGTGTAGCCACGCGGAACGGAGCAGCTGTACGAGTTGCCGCCCGCGTACGGGTTGTTCCAGTGGATCACCGCCTCGCCGCCCGCCAGCTGGTAGCGCGCCTCGCCCTCGGTCCCCGTCATGAAGCCCGAGGAGTGCGAACCCCAGTACGCCGTCGCGGCGTGCCCGACGGACTCCGGCGGGGTCGAGTCGTCCCAGACCCCGTGCGAGAGCCCGCTGTAGTTCCGGTAGATCACGTCCGCGGTGCCGTTGTACAGCGAGACGCTGGTGCTGCGCGCCGACCGCAGCGCGGCCGGCCCCTCGGCGGCCCCCTGCCCGCCCGCGGCCACCGCCGCCGGCGCACCCGCCAGCACGACCGCGCTCACCGCCGCCACGACGGCCGCTCCCCCGACCCCACGCATCACCCCTGCGCCGCGCCTGCCGGCACTCCCCTTGCGGAACATCACGCCTCCTCGTCGACCGCCGCTCCGTACGGCGTGGTCCCAAGGTCGACGGCACCGCTAACGCTCCACTACCGAACGGCTGTCGGACCGCCCACGGGCCCGTCCCGAGGACGCTACGAGCGACGGCAGGCCTTGGCCTCGAACTCCGCGACGGGGACGGTGACCGCGGAGGCCTGACCGTCGACCGAGAGGTCGACGTAGCGGACGTTCCCCGGCGTGAGTCGGTCCCGGTCGGCGAGGGTGAAGGAGACACCGGCCGAGGACCAGGAGTTGTCCTTGGTCCAGCCGTAGAGCGTGTAGTCGGCCCCGGCGGTGAGCGGAACCGAAGGGCCCGTCGCCACCCAGCCGGCCGCGGGCGAGTCGAGGGTCCAGGTGGTGAGGCCCGGCTTCAGGGCCTGGTCCGCGGTCCACGATGCGACCGTCTCGTCGGGGTCGGCGCTTCGCACGTAGAGGGACGCCCCGTCGATCCGGTGTCCGCAGACCATCATGACGCCGAGCAGATGGCCGTCACCGCTCACGGAGATGCCCGCGACGGCATCGACGGGAACGGTGCAGCCCGAGGTCGCGGCCAGGGCCGCCCCCACACCGACCGCGCGGACGAGGCGCCGGACCACCGGCTGTGAACGGCCCGACCGCATGATGAGCTCCCTGCTCCGCGTGGCTGAGACCCCCGGCCCGCGCCGACGGGGCGGGCGGCGCGGATGCGGTCACCCGTGGATCATCGCTTTTTGCAGTCCGATGACCAGTCGGCGACCGCGGGCCACAGCGTAGACCCTCGGCTGCATCTCGTCGCGGCGCGGGCGCGTCCGGCCTGCTGACGGCCATCGCATGGGCGGCGCACGGAATCCCCGTCCTGGAGGACTGCCTCCCTCCCGGAGGGTGCTGGTGGCGACACCGCTCCCCATGAGGTGAGCGGCATGGCAGGGACGGATCGGGAGGAAGGCCGCATGAAGCGGGCCGCGCTGCGCCGTGCGTTGGACGAGTTGGACGCGCGGCCGGCCGCAAGCGCCGAGCGCGGGCCCGGGGCCCACCGTCGGTTCGAGCCCTGGTGGAGAAGCCGCGGACACCGGCAGCCGCGTTCCTACGGCCGGAACTGGAGCAGCGACTCGCCCGTTACGTCGCCGCGGACGATTCCTTCGCGCGGGACCGGACGGCCCACGCCCTCGCGGGTGCCTGTGGCCAGGAGGCCCTGCCCGCCTTGCTGCGCGCGATGGTGACGGATCGCAACGAGGACGGGGACATGCTGCAGGTCGACGTCCGCGATCTCTTCGAGGCACGGCCCGGGACCGCGTTCGAGCTGTCCATGGACTGCACCGCTTCCGACGATCCGGGCCTGCGGAGAGTCGGCCTCTGGGGCGTGTGCTTCTTCGACCTGCTCGGGACGGAGTACTTCGACCTGGTCGCCGACGCCGTGGTCGCCTGCACGAGCGACGCCGACGGCCTGGTCCGGTACTGGGCCGCACTGGCACCGCAAAGGCAGCGTTCTCGTGGGCGGCCCGGACGGCAGGGGTTTGCGCGACGGCCCCGGAGAATCAGGTGCCGGAGTTGTCGACGAACCCCACGATGTCGAGGTATTCGATTGTGGGCGGGGCGCCGTAAATCCCCGTCACCATCCCGACGAGTTCCTCCGTGAAGAAGGCACGGGCCTTGTCCTCGTCGTCCCACACGTAGAAGTTCCTCGCGTGGACGCCCTCCTCGTCGAGCATGAAGCTCTTGAAGCGAAGGCCGGCCATGCCTTCGAACGGTCCTCGGAGTTCGCCGGCGATCTTTGCGACGGTTGAACGGTCGAACTTTTCGGTCCGCGTGAAAGTCACGAGCACGCCGATCATCGGGCTTCCTATCGATTGGGTGAGCAGCGGTCGATCGAGTGATGCCAGAGGCGGACTCTAATACACCGGTCCGGGAATTCTCGGCTGCCGGGCAGCGAGTCGGGCTTTTCGCACTCGTCTGCTGGACACGTTGACCACTGACCGATCCGTCGGGGCTGCGCCGGCAGTTCGAAGGGCGCGATCCGGCGGCCGACTCGATCACGGAACGACCGGAGCGACGTTGCGAGTGACCGGAGTTGTCCGAGCGGGGGGCATTTCGGTCGATGCGGGCGGGGGTGGGCCCGGCGACCCTAGGATGCGGTCTCGTGGCCGGGAGAGGCCACGGTGCGCCGACGGGCGGGAAGGCTCGGGGAGCCCCGCACCGGCCGCACACCACCCCCGGAAAGGTGATCGGTGGCCCCGCATTCGCAGAATTCTCCGCCGCGCGGCGGCCGGCCGCCGCGCAAGCAGGCCCCGGCCCGCGGGAACCAGCCCGCCGGGTCGGGCGGCTCCGCCGGGTCGGCGAAAGCCGCCAGGTCCGCCAAGTCCACCCGGAGTGCCCCGCCGCCGCAACGGCGGTCGGCGTGGAGCTCCCGGCAGGAGGAGGAGACGGAGTTCCTGGGCCGGCTCATCCGGGCGAGCGCGTGGCCGGAGCAGCAGTACAAGCGGCTGTTCAAGCGGCTCCCGGTGCCGGGGCGCGTCGCCATGCTCCTCGCGACGGCGGGCGCCTTGTACTGGCTGTTCGAGTCCGGCGTGTGGATCCCGCTGCTCGTCCTGGGCGTTGCCGCCTTCGTCGTGACGGTGATCGTCCACGAGACCCGGATGGAGCGGAAGTACCCGACGCCCCGCAGCCTCCTCACGCCCCGCGACGACCGCCCGAAGCAGCGGCGCAAGCCCTCCGACGACGACGCCTGGTGGGACGAGATGATGGCCCGGCGCCAGCGCGAGGAGGAGCCGAGGATCTTCTGACGGGACATCGCCGGGGACGGGGGCGGTCAGCGCACGGCGGTCTCCTCGGGGACGGGGGTGGTGAGGACGCCGTACAGCATGAGGTCCAGGGTGGTGAGCAGTTCGTCGGTGAGGGCGCCGGTGGGGTCGGTGGGGCGTCCGCACCAGCGGTAGAGGGTGCCGAGGTAGAGGTCGCGCAGGGCGTTGCCGATCTGTTCGGCGGCGATGCCGGCGCGGAGCTCGCCGCGTTCGAGGCCGGTGGCGGCGATCTGGGCGAAGAGGTCGGCGAGGTACGGCTCCTCGACCAGGGGGTGGCCAGCACGGACCCAGGCCATCAGCATGGCGCCGGTCTCCTTCTGGTGCTCCTCGCTCATCCGGCCGAGGGTGGTCATGCAGCGGCGCAGCCGTCCGGCGGCGGTGTCCATGTCGGGGCCGTCGTCGACGAGCGCGGTGGTGAGGGCGGCACGGCGCTTCTCGCCCCAGGTGCCGAGGAGGTCCTCCTTGCGCTGGAAGTAGTTGAAGAAGGTGCCGCGGGCGACGTCGGCGCGTTCGGCGATCTCGTCGATGGAGGTCTCGTCGTAGCCCTGTTCGGTGAAGAGGGCGAGGGCCGCGCCGTAGAGGCGCTCCTTCATCCTGATCTTGTTGCGCTCCCGTCGGCCGAGGGGTGCGGCGGTCTGCTCGGCCGGGGCGGTCTGTGTGGTGTTCACCGGTGTCTCCGATCTGCCGGGTGGGATCGGGGAGGCATCCTCCCCGCAGGTCGATGCACCACAGTTTAACTATGTTTTGCAGTCAAAATTGGAAGGTTGCCCATCGCTTCCCTTCTCCGTGGTGCTCGGGGGTCGTGGCCCGCGGGCGGGCGACGCTGGCCGCCCGCAGGATCGACCGGGGTTCGGTCAGGGCATCGTGGCGAGGATGCCGTTGAGGCTCTCCGGCCCGAGCAGGCGGCCCGCGGTGAGGTCCAGTCCCCAGTCGGTGCGCAGGTGGGCGCGGAGCTGGGTGGCCATCAGGGAGTCCAGGCCGAGGTCGCGCAGGGGGCGGCGGCGGTCGAGCTGGTCCTCGGGGATCTCCAGGACGCGGGCGACGCGCTGGACGAGGGCCTCGGCGGCCGTCGCCGCGGAGCGGGACCGCTCCGGGCCGGCACCCACCGGCGCGTGACCGTGCGGCGCGGGACCGCGGTCGCTCGGCGCGGGGCCGGCGGCCACGGTCGCCAGCGCGGCATCGACCACGACGGGTGCGGTGCGGGCGTGCCCGCGCCCGGCTGGGGGCAGCAGCCGGGAGCGGACCGCGGCGAGGGAGGAGGCCAGCCGCTGCGGCGGGCGGTGGTCCAGGGCCCGCAGGTCGATGTCGAGGAATTCGGCGAGGACGGTGCCGTCGGTGCCGGCGAAGATCACGTCGCCGCGGGCGGTCCGGCCGCCCGGGGCGGTCCGCACCCGGCAGAGCGACCAGAACTCCTCGGCGAGGTCCCCGTGGATCCGGACGGTGCCGAAGGCCAGCGGGGTGTAGGCGGTGCGGGCCGGGTACGCGGCGATCAGCGCGAGCAGGCCGGACTCCCAGGCGGCGCCGCGGGAGGCGGTGGGGGCGGGCCGCAGCCGGGCGGCGGCGTGGCTGCCGCGGCGCCAGACGTGCTGGACGGCGCGGAACCCGGCGCCGATCCCGATGCCGTGGCGTTCGGCCTCGGCGTGGAACCCGGCAGCGGACAGGTAGCCGTGGTGGCGGCCGAGGACGGCGTCCAGGAGGTCCCGGCGGTTGGGCGGGTCGGCGGGGCCGACGGGGCACAACCGGCCCTCGGCGCACGGCTCCAGGGGCCCGTCGGCGCCGCGGCGGGCCTGGACGAGGACGGGGCGGACGCCGTCGGGCCCGGGCCGGCCGAGGGTGACGCGCAGGGCGGTGTGCGGCAGGTCGTCCAGGGTGAGGGCCGCGCTGCCGAGCCGGACCCCGGTGAGGTCGAACCGGGTGTCGGGGGCGGCGGCGCGGGCGGTGTCGAGGACGGCGTCCAGGTAGACGGTGGGCACGATCGGGGCGATGCCGTGGACGGTGACGCCGGTGCCCCGGTCGCCGACGCCCCACTCCCCGAGTGCCGCCTCGCGGACGTACGGGGCGGTGTCGCCGGTCGTCACGGCGGTGCGGGTCGGGGCGGCGGTCTCGCGGCGGAGTTCGGCGGTGTCCCACGGGTAGGCGGGCAGGTCGAGGACGGGCGGCGGGGTGCCGTACCAGCGGAGCCAGTCGACGGCCGCGCCGTGGGCGAAGGCCCGGCCGACGGCGTCCAGGAGTGCGGCGGGCTCGTCGCAGCCGCGGCGCAGGGTGGGCAGGCAGGTGCCGTCGGCGCCGCTGTCGCGGAGGGTCTCCTCGACGGCCGCGGCGAGCACGGGGTGGGGGCTGACCTCGACGAAGACGGTGTCCTCGGCGGCGAGCCGGCGTACGGCCTCGGTGAGGCGGACGGGCTTGCGGAGGTTGTCCTGCCAGTACTGCGGCAGGAGTTCGTCGCCGCGGACGGGGGCGGCGAGCACGGTGGACATCAGCGGGGTGCGGGCGGGGCGCGGGGCGAGGCCGTCGAGGGCGGCGACGAGGTCGGTGGCGATCAGGTCCATGTCGGGCGAGTGGGAGGCCACTTCGACGCGGACGGTGCGGCACAGCACGTGCCGTCCCTCCAGGTCGGCGCTGATCGCGGCGATCGCCTCGGGCGGTCCGGCGAGGACGGTCGCGTTCGGGGAGTTGTCCGCGGCGACGCAGACGGCGGCGGACCCGGGCCGGGAGGCGAGGTAGTCGCGCGCGGCGTCCGCGGAGAGTTCGACGGCGAGCATGGCACCGCGCCCGGCGAGGCGGCGCATCAGCCGGCTGCGGCGGCAGATGACGGCGGCTGCGTCGCCGAGGGCGAGGGCGCCGGCCGTGCTGGCGGCGGCGATCTCGCCCATGCTGTGGCCGAGGCAGACGTCCGGGACGAGGCCGAGGTCGGTGAGGGCTGCCGCGAGGGAGACGCCGACGGCCCAGAGTGCGGGCTGCACCCGGTCGATGTCGGTGGGCAGTTCGGTCGCCCGGGTGAGCAACTCGGTGACGGACCAGCCGAGTTCGTCGCGGATTGCGGTGTCGCAGCGGGCCATGGCGCCGGCGAAGGCGGGTGAGGCGGCGAGCAGGCCGCGGCCCATGCCGAGCCACTGGGAGCCCTGACCGGGGAAGACGAAGGCGGTGCGGCGCGGGCCGGTGAAGCCGGCCTCGGCGATGCCGCCCTCGGCCAGGGTGTCGCCGGCGGCGAGGCGGCGCAGCCGGGCGGCGAGGGTGCGGTGGGTGTCGGCGCGGACCCATAGCCGGTGGGGGTGGGCGTCGCGGCGGAGGGCGGCGACGGCGCACAGCTCACGCAGTTCCTGGTCACGGCCGGGGCCGTCGAGGTGGTCGGCCCAGGCCCCGGCCAGCAGCGTGAGCGAGCGGCGGGAGCGGGCGCTGAGCACGAGCAGGTGTTCGGTGTTCTCCGGCGCGGCGGCTCCGGTGGCCCCGGCCGTCGCGGCGCTCTCCGGCACGGGGACCCCGGCGATCGCGGGCGCGGCGCGGGGCCGGTGTTCGCCGACGACGACGTGCGCGTTGGTACCGGAGATGCCGAAGGAGCTGACGCCGACGAGGGCGCGGTCACCGGATGCGGCGAGTTCGGTGTTGCGGGTCACCACGCGGACGGGCAGGCCGTGTTCGGCGATCACCGGGTTGGTCCGGTGGCAGTGCAGCGAGGCCGGGACGGTGCCGTGGCGGACGATCAGGACGGCCTTGATGAGGCCGGCGATGCCCGCGGCGGACTCGGCGTGCCCGATGTTGGTCTTCACCGAGCCGGTGGGCAGGGGGCGGTCGGCGGGCCGGGCGGTGGCCCGGGCGAGGGCCCGGAGTTCGACGCCGTCGCCGACGGCCGTTCCGGTGCCGTGGGCCTCGACGTAGTCGAGCTGCCGGGGTTCGATGCCGGCGGACGCGCAGGCGGCGCGGAGCATGTCGACCTGGCCGTCGACGGCGGGCTGGAGCAGCAGGCCGCTGCCGCGTCCGTCGTTGTTGACGGCGCTGCCGAGGATCGTGGCGAGGATCCGGTCGCCGTCGCGTTCGGCGTCGTCGAGGCGCTTGAGCACGACCACGCCGACGCCGTCGCTGCGGACGAAGCCGTCGGCGTCGGCGGCGCCGAAGCGGCAGCGGCCGCCGGCGGAGAGCATGCCGCCCTGGGAGTAGGCGATGGCGTCGTGGCTGGAGAGCAGGAAGTTGACCCCGGCGGCGAGGGCGAGGCCGCATTCGCCGGTGAGCAGGCTCTGGCGGGCGGCGTGCACGGCGACCAGCGAGGAGGAGCAGGCGGTGTCGAGGACGAGGCTGGGCCCCTGGAGGTCGAGGGCGAAGGACAGCCGTCCGGCGGTGACCGCGCGCAGTCGGCTGCCGGCGACGTCGCGCACGTCGGGGCCGTTGGGTGCGTGCGAGGCCTCGGAGTACTCGGCGGTGGCCTGGCCGACGAAGACGCCGGTGCGGCTGCCGGCCAGGGCGGAGGGGCGGATGCCGGCGTCCTCCAGTGCCTCCCAGGCGGTCTGGAGCAGCAGCCGCTGCTGGGGGTCGACCGCTCTGGCCTCGGCGGGCGATATGCCGAAGAAGGCGTGGTCGAAGGCGAAGGCGTCGGTGATGAAGCCGCCGTGGCGGGAGGCGGTCTTGCCGGGGGTGCCGGGCGCGGGGTCGTAGTCGGCCGCGATGTCGAAGCGCTCGGCGGGGACGGGTGTGACGGAGTCGGTGTTGGCGAGCAGGTTCCGCCAGAACTGCTCCGGCCCGTCGGCCCCGGGGAAGCGGCAGCCCATGCCGATGACGGCGATGGGGGTGCCGGGGCTCTGTCGCACGTGTTCCATGTGGGTGGTCCAATCTCTTCGAGTACGACCGGACGGACGGGACAGCGGGCGCTCGTCGTTAGCGCGATTCAAACTTACACTGGAAGCCAAGTTTGGTCTCAGTGTTTAACTACGCGATTCCGAGGACCTGCCGCCCGGCCGGCGCGAGTTGGCGGGGTACGTCCTCCGATGGGCGATTCGCGCACCGGCACGCAGACGAACGAACGGCCCGGACAACGCGGAACGGGCCGCCCGTGCGCGCAACGACAAGAGCGTCGCGAGGCACGGGCGGCCCGTTCGAAGGGGCGGGGAGGCGGGGACTCCCCGGAGTCACCGCGGGGGGTTCGGCCCCGGCGGCGCGGCGATGCCGTGGAGCAGCAGGTCGAGGGCCTGCTGCAGTTCGGCGCCGAGCGAGTGGCGGCACCGGTCGGCCGGATCCTCCCGGCTCCAGCGGTACAGCGTGCCGAGGTAGAGGTCGCGCACGAGCTCGCCGACCCGTTCGGCGTCCGCCGCGGCGGGGACCTCGCCCCGGGTGCGGCCGGCCTCGACGATGTCGGCGAAGATCGCGCCGAGGTAGGACTCCTCCTCCAGCGGCCGCCCGGCCTGGACCCAGGCGGTGAGCATCGCCACGCTGAGCTCCGGCTCCTCCTCGTTGAGGGCGCCGAGCACGGCCAGGCAGGCGCGGAGGTCCGCCACGACCCCCGATCCGCGCCGCAGCTGCGGGGACAGACGGCGCATCAGCTCCGTTCTGCGCTCCTCGGCCCATACGCTGATGAGCGCGTCCTTGCGCGGGAAGTAGTTGAAGAAGGTGCCACGCGCGATGTCCGCGTGTTCCGCGATCTCCGCGACGGACGTGTCCGCATACCCCTTGCGGCCGAACAGGGTCTTGGCCGAGGTGTAGACGCGCTCCCTGGCGCGCTCCTTGTTGCGGGCCCGCCGCGAGGTCACGGCCGTCGGGGCGTCCGAGGGTCGACGCACACAGGCCTCCAGGTGACATCGTCGCTGCTGCACTGGAGTGCATTGATGTTCTCCAACTCAAACATAGGGCGAAGTTCATGTCAACGGACGGCACCGCCCCGGACCAGGCCGGATGAAGACCTGCACACAGGACCTCCACCGTCGCGGCGGGCACTCATGTACTCGAATGCATTTTTAGCCCCCTAGCCATTCAGTGGACTTGAGTGTACGTTTGAGCCATCGAGCCCGGACCGACCCGGCCGGGCCTGCCCCAGGGGGAGGCATCCCATGACGACCCGTCCCCGCGCCCGGCCGAACGTGCCGGCGCCGCACCGTCCGGACCTGCGCGGCCGTACCGCCGAACTGGCCGCGGTGCACACCCAGGTGCTGGAGGGCCCCTCGCCCCGCGCGACCGAGGCCCAGCACGCCAAGGGCAAGCTGACGGCCCGCGAGCGGATCGACCTGCTGCTGGACGAGGGCTCCTTCCAGGAGGTGGAGCCGCTGCGCCGGCACCGCGCCCAGGGCTTCGGCCTGGAGGCGAAGAAGCCGCACACCGACGGCGTCGTCACCGGCTGGGGCACCGTGCACGGCCGGACGGTCTTCGTCTACGCACACGACTTCCGGATCTTCGGCGGCGCCCTCGGCGAGGCCCACGCCCAGAAGATCCACAAGATCATGGACATGGCCCTGTCCACCGGAGCGCCGCTGGTGTCGCTCAACGACGGCGCCGGCGCCCGCATCCAGGAGGGCGTCACCGCCCTCGCCGGCTACGGCGGCATCTTCCGCCGCAACACCAAGGCCTCGGGCGTGATCCCGCAGATCTCGGTGATGCTCGGGCCCTGCGCCGGCGGCGCCGCCTACTCCCCCGCGCTCACGGACTTCGTGTTCATGGTCCGCGGCATCTCGCAGATGTTCATCACCGGCCCGGACGTCGTCCAGGCCGTCACCGGCGAGAAGATCACCCACGACGGCCTCGGCGGCGCGGACGTCCACGCCGGCGTCTCCGGCGTGTCCCACTTCGCCTACGACGACGAGGAGACCTGCCTCGCCGACGTGCGGCACCTGCTCTCCCTCTTACCGCAGAACAACCGCGAGTTCCCGCCCGCCGAGCCGTGCACCGACCCGGAGGACCGGCCCTGCGAGGCGCTGCTCGACCTCGTCCCCGCGGACGGCAGCCGCCCCTACGACATGCGCACCGTCATCGAGGAGGTCGTCGACGACGCCGACCACCTGGAGATCCAGCCCACCTGGGCCACCAACGTCATCTGCACCCTGGCCAGGATCGGCGGCAGCGTCGCCGGCATCGTCGCCAACCAGCCGCACGCCCTGGCCGGCGTCCTCGACATCCACGCGAGCGAGAAGGCCGCACGCTTCGTCCAGATGTGCGACGCCTTCAACATCCCCATCGTCACCCTGGTGGACGTCCCCGGCTTCCTGCCCGGAGTCGACCAGGAGCACGAGGGCATCATCCGGCACGGCGCCAAACTGCTCTACGCCTACTGCAACGCCACCGTGCCGCGGATCCAGCTGATCCTGCGCAAGGCCTACGGCGGCGCCTACATCGTCATGGACTCCCGCTCCATCGGCGCCGACCTCTCCTACGCCTGGCCCACCAACGAGATCGCCGTGATGGGCGCCGAGGGCGCCGCCAACGTGATCTTCCGCCGCGACATCGCCGCGGCCGAGGACCCGGAGGCCGTGCGCGCGCAGAAGGTCAAGGAGTACGAGAGCGAGCTGATGCACCCGTACTACGCGGCCGAGCGCGGCCTCGTGGACGACGTCATCGACCCGGCGCGCACCCGCGCCGTGCTCGCCCGGGCCCTGGCGATGCTCCGCCTCAAGCACGCCGACCTGCCGAGCCGCAAGCACGGCAACCAGCCGGTGTGACGGCGCAGCGGACCGGGTCGCCGGCGGCGCTGCGCGTCCTGCGGGGCAACCCCGACCTGGAAGAACTCGCCGTACTCACCGCCCTGGTGGCGGCCCTCGCGACCCGCCGGACGGCCGACCGGCCCGTCCCCGACCGCCCCGCCTGGGACCGCATCCAACGCCACCGCCCCTCCTGGCTGACCGCACAGGGGCGCACTTCCAGGGAGCAGCCATGGACGGCACCGACCGCTCCGTGATCGACCGCACCAGAACCTGTCTGGCCCTGCACCGCGCGAGCTGGGGCAGTGAGCTCGACCCCGACGAGGCCGCCCGCGCCGCCTGGCGCCTCCACCGGACGACCGAGCAACTCCTCGCCCTGACAGAGGAGTTGCTGGCCGACAGCACCGAGAACGGCACATCGCACAGTCAGAGAACACCTGAGGGAGGGATCCGATGAGCAAGTTCCTGGAACGTCTGAAAGCCTTCGGCGAGACCGAGGCGATCGTCTTCAACGGCGTGCCGACCGGCTACGCCGAGCTCGCCGAGCGCACCGCCGACTGGCGGGCCCACCTGGCCGGGAACGGCGTCCGCGCCGGGCAGGTCGTGGTGGTGGAGGGCGCCAGCGGCGTCGAGGCCTGTGCGGCCCTGCTCGCCCTGGTCGAGCTGTCGGCCGTGGTGGTGCCGCTGACGCCGCTGCCCGCCGCCAAGCGGGCTGAGTTCCACGAGATCGCCGAGGTGGAGGCGGTCGCCACCGTCCGGCCCGACGGCTCGCGGGAGTTCGAGCGGACCGGCCGCACGGCCGGCCACGAGCTGTACGGCCGGCTGCGCGCCGCGGGCGTGCCGGGCCTGGTGCTGTTCAGCTCGGGCACCACCGGCCGGTCGAAGGCGACCGTGCTGGACTTCTCCAGGATCCTCGCCAAGTACGGCGAGCCGACCCGGCCGGCCCGCACGCTGGCCTTCCTGAACCTGGACCACATCGGCGGCATCAACACCCTGCTGCACACCCTCAGCCAGGGCGGCACGCTGGTGACCGTCGCCGAGCGGACCGCGGACACGGTCTGCGCGGCCGTCGCCGCCCACCGGGTCCAGGTGCTGCCCACCACGCCCACCTTCCTCAACATGCTGCTGATCTCGGGTGCCTACCAGCGCCACGACGTCAGTGCGCTGAGGCTGATCACCTACGGCACCGAGCCGATGCCGCTGCGGACCCTGCAGGCGCTGAAGAAGGCGCTGCCCGCGGTGCGGTTCAAGCAGACCTACGGCCTGTCCGAGCTGGGCATCATGCCCACCAAGTCGAAGAGCGACGACAGCCTCTGGGTGAAGCTCGGCGGCGAGGGCTTCGACCACCGGATCGTCGACGGCGTCCTGTGGATCCGCTCCGACATGGCGATGCTCGGGTACCTCAACGCGCCGGCGCCGTTCGACGCGGAGGGCTACTTCAACACCCAGGACGCGGTGGAGACCGACGGCGAGTACGTGCGCATCCTCGGCCGGAAGTCGGAGATCATCAACGTCGCGGGCGAGAAGGTGTACCCCAGCGAGGTCGAGAACGTCCTGCTGGAGATCCCGGGCATCGCCGAGGCGACCGTCTCGGGCCGGCCCAGCCATGTGACCGGCATGGTCGTCAAGGCGACCGTCAAGCTCGCCGCTCCCGCCGAGCGCGCGGACGTCGTCCGGGCGGTGCGCGAACACTGCGGCCGTCGGCTGGAGGCGTTCAAGGTGCCGGTGGTCGTCGAGATCTCCGACGCCGACCAGCACTCCGACCGGTTCAAGAAGATCCGGAGCGCCGCGTGAGCGCGCTGCCGGAGCGGTCCGACGGGCCGGCCGCGCCGAAGGTCGCGGTGGTCAGCGGCGGCAGCCGCGGGCTGGGCCGCACCCTGGTCGAGCGGCTGCTCGCCGACGGCTGGCGGGTGGCGACGTTCAGCCGCAGCGCCAACGCCTTCACCACGGCGATGGCCGAGGAGTACCCGGGCTCCTTCCACTGGGAGCGGGCCGACCTCGGCGAGCCGGACGCGATGCGGGTCTTCGTCCGCACCGTGGGCCGCCTGTTCGGCCGGGTCGACCTGCTGGTCAACAACGCCGGCGTGCTCCACCAGGAGCTGCTGCTGACCACACCGCCGAAGCAGATCGACTCGCTCGTCACCAACAACCTCACCTCGCCGATCCTGCTCACCCAGGCCTGCGCCCGGCTGATGACCCGTCACGGCGGCGGCAACATCATCAACATCTCGTCCATCAACGCCATCCGCGGCTTCCGCGGGGTCTCGGTGTACGCCGCGGCCAAGGCCGGCCTGGACGGCTTCAGCCGCAGCCTGGCGCGCGAGCTCGGCACCTTCAACATCCGGGTGAACTCCATCGTCCCCGGCTTCTTCGACAGCGACATGACCGCGGACGTCACCGAACGCAACCGCGAGAAGATCCAGCACCGCACCCCCCTCGGCCGGCTCGGAACGGCCGAGGAGATCGCCGACGCGATCCTCTTCCTCACCTCCGCCCGCGCGCACTTCGTGACCGGGCAGTCCCTCGTCATCGACGGAGGTATCACATGCTGACCCCCACCGAGATCCGTGAGCTGATCGAGCGCGAGGCCCGCGCCCTGCTGCTCGACGCCGACAACGACGCCGCTGCCGCCGACGACAGCGAGGACCTGACGGAGCTCGGCTTCAACTCGCTGACCCTGGCGCAGCTGCTGATCGAGCTGGAGATGCAGCTCGGCGTCGACCCCTTCGAGGACGGCGTCTCGATCACCGACATGCGCACCATCGGCGACCTGGCGCAGGCCTACACCGCGGCCCTGGGCGCCGAGCCGGCGACCGCCTCCGCGGGGGCCTGACGCCGTGGCCACCGACCAGCAGCTGCTGCTGCACTCCATCGACGACTACCTCGGCCCCGGCGAGACCCGCTTCTTCTCCCGCGGCTACCAGCGGGCGGGGTACCGCGTCCACGGCCTGCACGCCACCCCGGCCACCACCGGCTCCTCCGCCGCCGAACCGGGTGTGCGAGGCGCGCTCGACCTCAGCTACCCGGCGGACTGGTCCCGCAAGAAGGACGGCACCGACCTGCGTCCGCACCTCAGCACCGTCGACGCGCTGGTGCTGGGCGTCCAGCTCGCCGAACTCCACCTGGCGCACGCCTACGGCCTCGGCGAGGCCGAGCGGCGCACCGTGCGCCTGGCCAAGGTGGTGCTGCGGGCCGGCACCGCCCCGCAGGAGGACCTCACCGGCGTGCCGCTCTCTGCCCGGCTGCGCAGCACCGAGCCGGCCGGCGCGCGGTACCGCTCCGTCCACGAGTGCGCCGTCGGCAACCTGCGGGTGCGCGTCGAGACCGAGCACCCGATCGTCGAACGGGCCGCCGAGGAGGCCCGCTTCGGCAGCCTCGACGCGGCGCTCGGCCGCGGCGAGTACCGCTTCTACGGTGCCGGCTTCAAGTACCGCCACCACGAGATCACCGACGTGGCGGTGGACAACCGGGAGCACAGCGCCACCGCCCTCGTCCGCTTCACCCGCAGAGCCGGCGCGCCCGCCCCGGTCGACGGCATCGCCGCCGGCGACCGTCCCACCGTCAGCCTGATCGACTGCTTCGTCGTCAACCTCCAGCTGGCGCAGGTGCTGATGTACGAGCTCGACGGGCTCAGCCGCGCCGACAGCAACACGCTCTGGATGATGCAGACGGTGCTGACCGCCCCCGAGGAGGAGCCCGCGGTCGAACTCGTCGAGGGCCGGCCGTTCACCACCCGGGCCGCCCTGACCGGCCGCCGGCTGCTGCCGCTGCGCGGCGGCACCTGGCGCAACGTCGAACTGAGCGGCGGCCTGGCCGGCATCGGCATGCGCTGCTCCTTCGCCCACGAGCTGCCCGCGCACGTCGCCGCGACCGCCCGCTGACCCCCGGCACCCGCCGCATCCGACAAGGAGTCACCACCATGCGCATCTCCGTCTCCGGCACCTACTCCGCGGGGAAGACCTCCACCGCGATCGCCCTCTCGCACCTCACCGGCATCCCCCGCTCGCCCGCGAAGACCATCCGCGAGATCATGCCGGACGCCGTCCCGGGCAAGGCGCTGACCGAGGTCACCCCGGCCGAGTACATCCAGCTGGCCGTCCGCCGGCACGTCGGCCGGGCCGTCAACGAGGCGCTCCTCGGCGGCAGCTTCATAGCCGACGGCTCCTCGCTGCAGGAGTGGATATACGCCGCCGTCCGGGTCGAGTTCGGCATGGACCCGGGTGCGGCCGAGAACGGCCACCCGCCCCGGCAGGACGCCGAGATGGCGTTCTTCGAGCAGGTCACCGCCCAGCTCGGCCACTACTTCAAGCAGCACGTGAAGGAGTCGTTCGACGGCTTCGTGCACCTCACCAACGAGCTGAAGCTCTCCGCCGACGGCCACCGGCCGATGAACGAGCGCTTCCGCGCCACCTGCGACGCGATGCTCCTCGCCGCCCTCGACGAGCTGGAGGTCCCGTACTTCGTGGTCTCCGGCACCCCGCACGAGCGGCTGGAGAAGATCGTCGCCCACTTCGACCTGCCGACGGTCTGCACCGTCGACGAGGCCGTCGCCCGCGCCCGGGCCGAGTACGCCCGGATCGACTGGCGCCTGGAGCAGGAACGCTCCAAGACCGCCGCCTAGCAGTCCTCACAAGGCAGTCGGGCAGCACCTCAGGGGCGCGGGGAACTGCGCGATCCGGATGTGGGCAGCCGTGGAAGCACGGCTCGACCCCGGTTTCCCTCGCCCCTGACCTGGCCGCCCCACAGCAAAAACGCAAACCCCCGAAGGGACCCACTGCCATGTCTCTCACCCGGAACGGGGCCGCCGCCGGTCCGGCCGCCACCGCGGCCCCCGCGGCCGACCCGGCCCCCTACGCCAAGCGCTGGCTGATGCTGCCGGTGATCCTGGCGGCCATGTTCATGGCCCAGTTCGACCTGTACGTGGTCAACGTCGCGGCCCCGTCCCTGGAGCACGACCTCTCCGCCGGTCAGGCCGCGCTCGAACTCATCGTCGCCGGCTACGCGTTCACCTACGCCAGCGGCCTGATCACCGGCGGCCGGCTGGGCGACCTGTACGGCTCCCGGGCGGTCTTCCTGACCGGCACGGTCGCCTTCACCATCGCCTCGGTGCTGTGCGGCATCGCCCAGTCGCCGGGCCAGCTGGTGGCGGCGCGACTCGTCCAGGGCCTGACCGGCGCCGCGATGGTGCCGCAGGTGCTCGCACTGATCACCGCGACCTTCCCGCCGGCGGAGCGGGCCCGGGCGCTGTCCTGGTTCGGCGTCACCGTCGGCGTCGGTGCGGTCGCCGGCCAGGTGCTCGGCGGTGCGCTGTTGGAGGCGGACGTCGCCGGCCTCGGCTGGCGGGTCATCTTCCTGGTCAACCTGCCGATCGGCCTGGTCATGCTGGGTTTCGCGGCGCGGCTGCTGCCGCACCGCAAGCCCACCGGGAAGCCCTCGCTCGACCCGGTCGGGGCGATCGGCGTCCCGGTGAGCCTGGCGCTGGCGCTCGTCCCGCTCATCCTCGGCCGGATCCAGGGCTGGCCGGCCTGGACCTGGGTCAGCCTGGTCGCCTCGGTGCCCGCGATGGCCCTGACGCTGCTCTGGGAGCGCGGTCTGGCCCGGCGCGGCGGCCAGCCGCTGCTCAACCTGTCGCTCTTCTCCGACCGGGCGTTCAGCCGCGGTCTGGTGGTCAGCATCGCCACCTTCGCCGGCTTCTTCAGCTTCATGTTCACCCTGACCCTGGTGCTCCAGTCGGGACTGGGTCTGAAGCCGCTCGCCGCCGGGTTCGTCTTCACCCCGCTCGGCCTGGCGTTCTCCGGTGCGTCGATCGCCTCCCAGCGGATCACCGCCAAGTACGGCAGCCGCATGATCACCACCGGCGGCTCGATCGCGGCGGTCGGCTTCGTCGCCCTGCTGATCGTGCTGGGCGTGTCGGGCGACCACACCGGCCCGGCCCGGCTGATCGGCCCGATGGTGCTGATCGGCCTCGGCAACGGCCTGGCCGTGCCGGCCCTGGTCGGCTCGGTGCTGGCCGGTGTCCGCCCGCAGCAGGCCGGCGCCGCGGCCGGTGTGCTCACCACCGCGCAGCAGTTCGCGAGCGCCGCCGGCGTCGCCGCGATCGGCTCGGTCTTCTTCGCCGCCCTCGGTACTCCGAAGGGCGTCGGCTCCTACGCCACCGCCTTCCAGTGGGTCGGCGTGATCGACCTGGTGCTGGTGCTGATCGCCGCCGCCGTCAGCCTCGCCCTGCCCCGCCCCCCCCCCCCCCCCCGGCCCCCCCCCCCCCCCCGGGGGGGGGGGGCCCCCCCCCCCCCCCCCCCCCCCCCCCCCCCCCCCCCCCCCCCCCCAACCCCCCCA
>NZ_JBFBJY010000063.1:0-52180 GCF_040702125.1 Kitasatospora sp. NPDC085895
CCGACCGCATGCCCAGCTCCGTCCTGGTCGACCAGCTCAACGCCATGGACGACGCACCCTGGGCCGACCTCGACGGCCGCCCCCTCACCACCCGCGGGCTCGCCCGCATGCTCGGCGACTACGTCACCGCCGACAACGACCCCATCAAGCCCCGCACCATGAAGTTCAACGGCGTCGCGGCCAAGGGCTACCTCGCCTCCGACCTCACCGACGGCTGGGTCCGCTACTGCCCGCCTCTTTCCCAGGAATCCGTAACTGCCGTAACCGCCGTAACCGCGCAGGTCAGGCCCCTGTTTCCGGTTACGGATACGGGCACGGTTACGGATACATCCGTTGACGTCACGCCCGCGACCGCCGCCGTCGCAGAGCGCTCCTGAGCCGCCACGGACGCCGCCCAGTGCGGCCCCGCAACGGCACCCATCCGTAACCGAAACCCAATCCGTAACTTCGATCATGCCTCTGACCTGCACGGTTACGGCAGTTACGGAGGTTACGGATCCCTGGGAAGGAAGGCCGCAGCCTGCGGCCGCCCCCTTTCCGCGGCGGGTGAATACCCGCCCATCGGCAAGCCTCCGTCGCCCAGTCAGGGAGTCGCCACATGTCCAAGTCCGACCCGAAGCTGAAGCTCGCCGCCGTGCTCGAAGAGATCGACATGTCCCGCTCCGCCTTCTACCGAATGGCCGCCCGCGGCCACGGCCCCAAGATCATCAAGCTCCCCAACGGCCACATCCGTGTCCGCCGGTCCGACCTCGACGCCTGGTGGACCGCGCGGGAGCACTCCACCGCCGCCTGACCTTCCGCCAACCGAGGGCCCCGGTTTCGACCGGGGCCCTGCCACAGGAGCGCCCATTGCTGACCTACGACGTGAAGCTCTACACCATCCGCCAGCGCCCCGGACGGCGCCTTCCATTCGAGCTGCGGTGGAAGGTCGGCTCAAAGCCTCACTCCAAGAGCTACGCCACCAAGACGCTGGCCACCGGTCGACTCGCTGAACTGCGCACGGCCATGAAGAACGGTGAGGAGTTCGACCAGGAGAGCGGTCTTCCGGTGTCCGAGCTGCGCAAGCAGACCGAAGGCACATGGTTTGACCACGCCGTGAAGTTCGCCGAGATGAAGTGGGCAAGTTCATCGGCCAAGAGCCGGGCAACCCGCGCTGATGCCCTCGCCACCGTCACCTCAGCGCTGGTGACGGATCATCGTGGCGCGCCCGCCCCGCGGACGCTCCGCCAGGCGCTGTCCTGCTGGGCGTTCAACTTCTCCAGGCACCTGCCCGAGCAGCCCGAAGAGGTCGCCGAAGCCCTCGAATGGCTGGAGCGGAAGTCCGTAAAGATGGGCCGACTTGAGGACTCCGACACCATCCGGCGCGCTCTGGACGCCCTCTCTCGCTTGCTGAACGGCGAGTCTGCCGCAGACAACACGATCGCCCGGAAGCGGATGGTGTTCAACAATGCGTTGAACTACGCGGTGGAGCGCCGCAAGCTGCCATCCAACCCGCTCCAGTTCGTGGACTGGACTCCGCCTCAGACGGACGACGAGATCGACTTTCGCTGGGTGCCGAACCCGCAGGTCGGTCATGCACTGGTTGAGGCCGCCGCGCAGGTCTCCGGGCGAGGGCGCCACCTGCGAGCGTTCTACGGCTGCATCCTGTACGCCGCCACGCGGCCTGCTGAAGCGACCAACCTGCGAGCGAGCGACTGCACCCTGCCCGATACGGGTTGGGGGCTTCTGCTGCTGAACGGAAGCTCGCCGCGGGTCGGCTCCCGGTGGACCGACGACGGGCAGTCGCATGAGGAGCGCGGCTTGAAGCGGCGGGCCCGGAAGGCCACGCGACCGGTCCCGATTCCACCCGTTCTCGTCCGGCTCCTCCGCGAACACATCGCAGAGTTCGGTGTCGCACCAGACGGCAGGCTGTTCCGAGCGTCCGAAGGCGGCCGACTCCTCACCCAGGAGACCGCTGCCGTGTGGAAGGAGGCCCGGAAGCGAGCACTCACGGCCGAACAGGTGGCCAGTCCATTCGCGGAGGTGCCCTACTCGTGCCGCGCCACCGCGGTCTCTGGCTGGCTGGCGGCTGGCGTCGACAAGGCTGAGGTCGCCCGCCGAGCCGGGCACAGCATCGCCGTCCTGCTCCGGTTCTACGCCAAGGTCATCAACGACCGAGAGGACCACTCGAACGCCCTCATCGAGCGGTACCTGAACGGCGACGACCTGGCCGGATGACGGTCGATCCTGGCCCACAGCTGGCCCACACACACTGATCAGACCCGGTACACGGGTGGGACAGCCCGGGACAGGAACGCCTCAGGGCGGGTACCGACTGGTGTCGGTACCCGCCCTGAGCTGGGACTATCTCCCACCTGCGCGGAGGGTGTGGGATTTGAACCCACGGTGACCAGAGGCCACGACAGTTTTCAAGACTGTTCCCTTAGGCCGCTCGGGCAACCCTCCTGGCGGAGGTCAGCCTAACGGGTCGGAGCGGGTTCGGTGCACTCCGTTTCCGGGGTCGGGTGACCCCGGGCGGGGTCAGTTGTCGCCCTTGCGCTCGCCGAGGACGACGGTGGTCTTGGCGGCCTTGCCGTCGCGGGTGTACTCGACCTCGACCTTCTCGCCCGGCTTGTGCGTCCAGATCTCGGAGACCAGGGTCGGGCCGCTGTCGATCGGGATGCCGCCGAGCTTGGTGATGACGTCGCCGGGCTTGAGGCCCGCCTGGTCGGCGGGACCGCCCGGGGTGACGGCCGGGGTGCCCTGGACGGCATTGGTCTGGATCTGGGCTCCGTCGCCCTTGTAGTCGTCGTTGCGGAGCACACCGAGGATCGCGTAGACCGGCTGGCCGTCCTTGATCAGTGTCTCGGCGACCCACTTGGCCTGGTTGATCGGGATCGCGAAGCCGAGGCCGATGGAGCCGGCCCGGCCGTTGCCGCTGGTGTTGGACTGGATCGCCGAGTTGATGCCGATCACCGCGCCGGAGGCGTTGAGCAGCGGGCCGCCGGAGTTGCCCGGGTTGATCGAGGCGTCGGTCTGCAGGGCGTTCATGTAGGACGCCTGCGCACCCGTCTCGTCGCCGGAGGCGACCGGGCGGTCCTTGGCGCTGATGATGCCGGTGGTGACGGTGCCCTCGAGGCCGTACGGGGCGCCGATGGCGATGGTGGCGTCGCCGACCGCGACCTTGTCGGAGTCGCCGAGCGGCAGCGGGACGAGCTTGTCCTTCGGCGGGTTGTCGAGCTTGATCACCGCGACGTCGTAGCCCTGGGCGCGGCCGACCACCGAGGCGGTGTAGGACGAGCCGTCGGAGAACTTCACGGTGAGCTTGCCGCCCGAGGCCGCCGGGGCGACCACGTGGTTGTTGGTGAGGATGTGGCCCTCGGTGTCGAAGACGAAGCCGGTGCCGGTGCCGGACTCCTGCGAGCCCTGCGCCTTGATGGTGACGGTGCTGGGCAGCGCCTTGGCGGCGATGCCGGCGACCGAGTCCGGGGCGCGGTCGGTGACCTTGCGGCTGTCGCTGACGCTGACGGTCGTGCTCGTCCGGCTGGTGCCGCCCGAGCTGTCGTCACCGCCGACCGCGGCGCCGATGGCACCGCCGGCCACGCCGGCGACCAGGGCGACCGCGGCGATCAGGGCGACGAGGCCGCCGCGCTTGCGGCGCGGGGCCGGGCCGCCGACCGGCGGGTACGGGTACCCGGGGCCGCCGGGCTCGCCCGGGTTGCCGGTGCCGCCGGGGCCGCCGGCCGGGTGGCCCCAGCCGCCGACGGGGTGGCCGGCGCCGAACGGGTGGTGCGCCTCGCCGGGCGGCGTGGGACCGGCCGGCGGCGGGGCCGCCGGGGTGCCGTACGGGTCGGTGGCCGCGGCGGGCGGCGCGTACGGGTTGGCCGGCTGCGGCTGCGGCTGCGGCTGGGGCTGGGGCTGGCCCGGGGCGGCCGCCGCCGCCGGCGGCGGGACGTCGGCGTACGGGGAGCCGGCGGGGACGGCCGGCGGCGGCGCGTCCAGGTACGACGGCGCGGCCGGGGCGGCCGGGGCCGCGGGCACGACCGGCGGCGGGGCGTCGATGTACGAGGTCGCGGCCGGGGCCGGCTCGCTCAGCTTGGAGAGAGCGAGCGTGGGCGCGGACTCGACGACCGGCGGCGGCGGGGCCGCCGCGGTGTCAGGAGCCGGACCCACCGTACGGGGCTCGCCGGAGGGCGGCTGCTCCTCCTGCGGCCCGGTGGACCCACTCGCGTGCTCGTTGCTCACGGACGACCTCCATAGCTGACAGATCCTTGGCCCATAGTGTTTCGCATGGCTGATTCGGTTGCCGTAAGGAGCCTTCTGAAGAACGGCTAAGAATCCTTAGCCGTCCCTGACAGGATGCGTCCGACCTGTGGCGGAACGCGAAAGGCGGGGTGCGGCACGCGACCGGCGGCCCGCCGTCCCGCGATGCGGAACCGAAACCTCCGGCCCTTGGCGTGCGCGGCCGGGTTCGTTAGCCTGTCGTCCTCATCTGAACACGCGGGAGCTTGGACCTTCCAGGCTGAGAGTGCGCCGATCGACCGGCCTGGCGGAGTCCGGGCCGGACGAGGGGGCGCTGACCGCCTGAACCTGTCCGGGTAATGCCGGCGTAGGGAGTACCGGCCATGACGGCTGTTTCGCCTGCCCCTGTTCCCGGTGTCGAGGCCGGCCGGCGCGTCGAGGCGCCGCTCGTGCTGGACACCGCCCCGCCGCGGACGCTCGACTTCCGCGCCCAGTTCGCCCTCTGGGCCAACCTCGGGGTCAGCCTGATCGGCTTCCAGAGCGCCGCCACCGTGCTCGGCACGGCCGGCCACGAGCTGTCCTTCGCGGCGGCGGTCACCGCGATCGTCACCGGCACGGTGATCGGCACCGCGATGCTGGGCGTCGCCGCGCTGATCGGCGCCCGCACCGGCGCCCCCGCGATGGCGGTGCTGCGCGGCCTGTTCGGCACCCGGCTGTCGTACCTGCCGACGGTGCTGAACATCCTGCAGTGCATCGGCTGGGGCGTCTTCGAGCTGATCGTGATCGCGGGCGGCGCCCAGACGGTGGCGGGCACCCAGGGCTGGCGCTGGCTGTTCGTGCTGCTGGCCGGCGTGCTGACCACGGCGCTCACCATCTGGCCGCTCGGCTCGATCGCGGTGCTGCGCAAGTACGTGGCCGTCGCCGTCGGCGTGGCGATGGTCTACTTCACCGTCCAGCTGGGCCGGCAGGGCTTCCCCGACCCGGGCGCGGGCAACTGGGACGGCTTCCTCCCGGCGACCGACGCGATCATCGCGGTGTCGATCTCCTTCGTGCCGCTGGCCGCGGACTACACCCGGCACGCGCGCACGCCCGGCTCGGCGTACTGGGGCACCTTCGCCGGCTACTCGCTGGCGCAGGTCTGGTGCTACGTGCTCGGCCTGATCGCGCTGCTGCAGTCCGGCGGCGACACCTCGAAGATCTTCTCCTCGTTCACCGGCGTCGCGGCCGGCTGGGCCTTCCTGCTGGTGCTGGTGGTCCGCGAGACCGACCAGTCCTTCGCGAACGTGTACTCGACGGCGATGTCGGTGCACAACCTGCTGCCGAAGGTGGACCGGCGGCTGCTCACCGGCGGCATCGGCGCCCTGGTGACGCTGCTGGCGCTGCGGGTCGAGGAGGGCGAGTTCAACGACACCTACGCGAGCTTCCTCTACCTGATCGGCGCGGTCTTCGTGCCGCTGCTGGCGGTGCTGGCGGTGGACTACTTCTTCGGGGCCGGCCGGAACGGCTGGGACACCGGCCAGGACGCCCCGGCCCGCTGGCCGATGCTGCTGCCGTGGGCGCTGGGCTTCGCCACGTACCAGTTCCTGGCGCCGACCGCGGTGGCCGGCTGGTGGACGGACTTCTGGCAGGGGCTGCAGTCGGCGGTGGGCTTCACCCCGCAGCCGTGGACCTCGGCCTCGCTGTTCGGCTTCCTGGTGCCGGCGCTGGCGACCTGGGCGCTGACCCCGCTGACCTCGCGCCGCCCGGCCCGCGCCGACGGCTGAGCCCGCGGCGGGCACCCGGCCGGGTGCCCGCCGGCCTCCGTCCGGTGCCGCCGGCCGCCGGACGGAGGTGTTCACCACGGGTTTCCCGTGCCGAATCCGATCGGACATCCACGCACTCGTAGGGTGTTGATGTGGACACTCAGAAGATCCGCCGCACCGCTCCGGCGGTCTCCGGCATCCCGGCGCCCGACCGCACGGCCGTCCGGGTCGTCGCGCACCGCGGCTCCTCCGCGGCCCTGCCCGAGCACACCCTGGAGGCGTACGCCCGGGCGATCGAGGAGGGGGCGGACGGGCTGGAGTGCGACGTCCGGCTGACCGCCGACGGCCGGCTGGTGTGCGTGCACGACCGCACCGTGCGGCGCACCTCGGACGGCCGGGGCGCGGTGTCCGCGATGACGCTGGCTCAGCTCTCGGAGCTCGACTTCGGCTCCTGGCACTCGCCGGACACCCCGCGGCCGAGCTCGATCCTGACCCTGGCCGGCCTGCTGGAACTGGTCGCCGAGGCGGGACGCCGGGTGGAGCTGGCCATCGAGACCAAGCACCCGACCCGGTACGCGGGCCGGACGGAGGCCGAGCTGGTGCGGCTGCTGGACCACTACGGACTGCTGCCGCGCACCCCGGAGGAGTCCACCGTCCGGGTCATGAGCTTCTCCGAGCTGTCGCTGCACCGGGTGCGCCGGGCGGTGCCCGCGATGCCGACGGTGTACCTGCTGGAGCGCCGGCTGCCGGTGCTCGGCCGGACGCGGTCGCTGCCCGGCGGCGCCGCCGTCGCCGGGCCCGGCATCGAGCTGGTGCGGCGGGACCCGGGCCTGGTGACGGCGCTGCGCCGGGCCGGGCACCGGGTGCACGTCTGGACGGTCGACGAGCCCGAGGACGTCGAGCTCTGCCTGGAGCTGGGCGTGGAGGCGCTGATCACCAACCGGCCGCGCGAGGTGCTGGCGCAGCTCGGCCGCTGAGCGCACCACCCGGGCGGAGCGGTGTGCGAACGGCGCACGGCGGGGCGCGGACTTCTGACAGGAGCTCAGAGAACGCTCAATTCCTCGGACTTTCACAACAGACCGTAAGCGGTTTATCGGTGGTTGAATACGGTGGGTCGCGGGCCCCGGGAATGTCTCTGCGCGATCGCCGAACGGTCGTTTCCGACGCATTCCCAGGGGGCATCCATCCCTCGGCAGACGCTGAAGGAGGTCCCGGGGGTGGCGTTGATGGTGGCGCGTGCTGTGCCCGAAAAGACAGGGCCGACTTCGTCGACCATGGCGGTGCCGCACGGTCCGGCCGGCGTCGGAGCGGCTCGCCGGAGGATGCGCCGGGAGCTCGGTGAACGGGCGGTACCGGAGCAGGTCGTCGACGACGCGGTGCTGATCCTCTCCGAACTGCTCAGCAATTCCTGTCGTTACGCGCGGCCGCTCGGAAAGTTCTCGGAACTGGCCGGGCGGACGACCGCCGACATGGTGGACGCGGTCCTCGTGCGGGCGGTGACGGCCTCCCGGCACGGCGGTGCGGAGACGACGGAGGAAAACGATCCGGGCGGGATCCTGGTCCGCTGGTGGACGCACGCGGACGGCATCGTCGTGGAGGTCACCGACGGCGGTGCGCCGACCAGGCCGCGGCCGGCCAGCCCGTCGCTGACGGCGCGCGGCGGACGCGGGCTGAGCATCGTCGGCAAGCTGGCCGACGCCTGGGGCGTCCGCGACGCGCCGGGCGAGGTGACGGTCTGGGCCGCCCTGCCGCTGCGGCCGGAGCGGCGCGACGATCCGGCCGCCTAGGACGTGCCTTCAAAGGCGTACGAATGCCACACAGGGGCGCGTGGGCGAGTCCGTGGCGACCCCGCGGGGGTGCGTCCGCACCGGTGGGCGGCACGAACCTCAGTAGGCTGCGGGTGCACTGTCGCCGTTCCCGGGAGCCCCGCCATGGCCAAGAAGGCCGCAAAGTCCTCGTCGCAGCCCAGCACCGCCACCGCCACCGGCGAGATCCCGGTCGTCGGTGCGCGCGAGAAGTGCCCGTGCGGCTCCGGCCGCCGGTACAAGGCCTGCCACGGCCGGGAGGCCGCGCACGCCGTGCAGGAGCTGGTGCACCGCCCGTTCGAGGGCCTGCCGGGCGAGGCCGACTGGGTCGCGCTGCGCGAGCTGGTGCCGGCCGCGACCGTGCCGCTGACGCTGGCCGCCGGGGTGGCGGACGGCGCCGTCGGTGAGGTGCCGTCGGTGACCCTGGCCACCGTGCTGCCGCTGGCCTGGCCCGCGCTGCGCCGCACGGACGGCTCGATCCTGCTCGGCCTGCAGACCCAGTCGAGCTCGGGCGACCTGAGCCGCGACCTGGCCGACGCGCTGGAGCTGGCGCTCGCCACCGAGCCGGGCACCCCGGTGCCGTCCCGCCGGACGGTGCCGGGCGGCCGCCGCCTGCAGGACCTGCTGGACACCTCGGCCGGCTTCGCCCCGACCGTGCACACCGGCTTCGAGTTCTGGCTGGAGGACGCCGAGTCGGCCACCGGCGAGGTCGCCGCCTCGCTGGAGCGGGCCAACGCCTCGGCCATCCCGACCGAGAAGGTCACCTCCGTGGACGCCGCCTACTGGTGCGGCACCCCGGACAAGAACCACCTGCGCTGGGTCATGACCGTGCCCGAGGAGAAGCTGCTCGACGCGCTGGCGCGGCTGTCCGCGGCCGGCCGCAGCTCGCTCGGCGAGGACACCAAGCTGGTCGGCTCGTTCCGCGCGCACGGCCTGACCGTGCCGGTGTGGGACCTGCCGGTCGAGTTCTCCGCGAAGGACTGCGAGCAGCCCGCCGCCGAGTTCGCCGAGCGGCTGGCCGGCGCGCTGGCCGAGACCGCACCCCTGTCCGCGGAGGAGCGCCGCGCCCGCGCCAACCTGGTGAGCCGTCAGATCACCCTGAACTGACGGGGAATGTGACTCCGGTCACATTTCCACCGGTGGGACGAAAATGCCAGGTCGGCCATGGGCGGACAAATTGGCGCCCCGCCGGATCTTTGTTACTGTTTAAACAGTCCGGTCGCTGGTGCATCCCCCGTCGCCAGCGACCGGATTTCCCATTCCCGGGGACGCTTGGCGGCGCCGCGGAGGCGCCCCGTTCCGGCCGCCCCGCGCCCGGCTCAGTACGCCAGCCGGCTGCTGTCCGGCTCGGCCACGCTCGCGGCGATCAACCCCTCCAGCAGGGTGCCGACCTGAGGCAGCCACAGCCCGTTCCCGACCGGCGGTGACACCCAGTGCACCCCGCCCGCACCGGTCTGCGAGGGCGGCAGCAGGACGTACCCGCCGGGCCCGTGGTAGCGCAGCGAACCGGGCACCCAGGGCCGCTCCGCCAGCAGCCCGCCCAGCTCCTCCAGCGTGAACGGCGCGACCAGCAGCACGTGCCGCCCGGGCACGGCCAGCACCGGGCCTACCGGCACGCCCAGGTCGGCGAAGTAGCGCAGCACCCGCTCGCCCGCCGCGGCGGGCAGGCTCACCCCGCACACCGACCGCCCGGTGGCGACCAGCACCGGCGCGCCGGGCGCCCGGTGCTCCCACCACCACTGCACCATGCGGCCGTCCGTGGTGGCGGCCGCCAGCGGCGGGTCGTGCGGATGGGCGCCGGCCAGCGGACAGCGCGGCTCGCCGCAGCTGCACGGACCGAACGCCCCGCGGACGGCACGCGCGCCCGGCACCACCGGCCAGCCGCGGTCCGCCGCCTCCAGCGCCGCCAACAGCAGCGCGCCCTGCTCCCGCCGGCGGCTCCCCGGCCACCGCAACTGCATCCGACGCATGGGTGCTCGTTCCTCTCCGCGACCGTGGGGACCAGGACGACCGCCGGCGCGGGCGCGGGCGGTGTGAGACGAGGGAGGGGGAGGGCACCCGGAGGTTCCCGGCCGCACGGCCCCTGGAACGAGAATCCCTCATACGGCCGGATGGACGCGCGCTGCGGCCCGCCGGTTCCACCGTACGAGTGAGTCGGCCGCCGGCCGGGGAGCGGCCGCGAGGCGGAAGCATACGATCCGGACCGCAGATTGACCGAGCGTCAGCCCGAGCGGCCGCACGGCGCCGCCGCGGGCCCGCCCCGGCGTGCCCCGGCACCGCCCGCGACCGCGCGCACGGGCCCCCGGGAGAGACCTCGTCACGCTTATGGACATGCCCCGATCGGCCTGTGTACAAGTGGTGGATTGCTGCCGAACAGTGAGATAGCACTCGTTCTGTCCGGTCTCGGGAGTCCTGCGTGACACGTACCAGTATGTGGGGAGTTGCGACATGACCGACGCCCAGCCGAGCGGACTGGCCGTGAGCGGTGCGGCGCTGCCCGGCACGGCAGCGTGCGGAGCGGCCCCGGCACCCTGCGGGACGGCGCCCGCGGCGGCCGTCCTGACGCCGGTCCTCCCGCTGCCGGCGCTCCTCGGCGACGAGTTCGCCGACGGGGCCGACGGCGGGCTGCAGGACCGTTTGGCCGGATGGCTCTCCGATTTCACCAGCCTCCACGAGCACACCGAACTGCTCACCCGCGCCCGGGGCCTGGACGCCGCGCTGGCGGCCGTCCTGGAGTCCGGCGCGGCCCTGCTCGGCGCCCGGCGCGGACTGATCACCACCACCGCGCGCGGCAGCGGCCGTAGCGTCGGCCTCGGCCTCGACCGCTCCGGCATCGGCGCGCTGGAGACCGTACCGGTCGAGCACGGGCCGTTCGCCGGGCTGCTCAGCCGGGCCGGCGGCGGCGGGCAGCTGCTGATCGCCGACCTCGCCGCCGACCCGGCGGCCGGCCCGCGATTCCGCGAGGTCGCCGCCCAGCTCGGCCTCGGCGCCTGCTTCGCACTGCCGCTCGGCACCCCGGAGGACGGCCCGCTCGGCGCCGCCGCCTGGTTCTACGACGAGCCCGCCGAGCCGGGCGAGCGCCGCCGTCACCTCCTGCGCCGCTACTGCGAGTTCGCCGGGCCGGTGCTGGCCGGCCAGCTCGCCGCCGACCGGTCCCGGCGGGCCACCGACGCCCTGCGCCGCGGTCTGCTGCCGGACCGGCTGCCCGTGCTGGACGGCGTCCGGCTGGCCGCCCGCTGCGTCACCGCCGGCCTGGAGCAGGCCACCGGCAGCGACTGGTACGACGCGGTGGAGCTCCCCGACGGCACCCTCGCCCTGACCGTCGGCAGCGTCTTCGGCGACGGCCTCGGCGCGGGCCTGACCTCCGCCCCCGGGGCGGCCGCCGCGATGGGGCGCATCCGGGCCGCGCTGCGCGCCTACGCCGTGCTGGAGGGCGAGGACCCGGTCTCCGTCCTCGGCGACCTCGAACTGCTCCTCAGGACCACCGAGCCGGCCCGCACCGCCACCGCCGTCTACGCCTGGGTGCAGCCCGCCGAGCGGCGGGTCACGCTGGCCGGTGCCGGGCACTGCCCGCCGATCCTGGTCACCCGCGACGAGGCGCGCTTCGTCGAGACCTCGCTCTCCGCGCCGCTCGGCGTGCTCAGCTGCTGGGAGGCGCCCGGCGTGGAGCTCGCCGCCGACCGCGGCGACCTCCTGCTGCTGTACACCGAGGGGCTCGCCCGCCGCTGCGGCCCGAGCCTGCACGCCGGGCAGGCCGCGCTGCGGCGGGCGGCCGCCGACGCCCCGCGGGACGTGCTGCTCGACCCCGACCGGCTCTGCGCGCACCTGCTGGAGGCCACCGGCGGCGACGCCGCCGGCTCCGACGACCTGGTCCTGATGGCGCTGCGCTTCTGCTGACCGGCCCGGACGCCCGTTCGGTCCGTCCTCGTACCATGGTGGGCACGGCCGCCCGACCACGTCGCGATCCGACGTGCCCCGGGCGGGGAGACGCGCGCAAGGAGGCGACGTACGTGACCGAGGACCGCACCCCGGCAGTGTCCGACAACCCCGAGGGTCTGGCCGCCGAGGAGGAGGACCAGCCGATCAAGGGCCGCAAGAACGGCCTGTACGGGGAGGTCACCGACGAGCTGGCCGCGTCCATGAAGTCGGGCTGGGCCGACACCGAGCTGCGCGGGCTGCAGCCGGTCGCCCAGGCCCCGTACGCCGCCGGCCGCCGGGCGAAGCTGTCCGCCGCGTTCCCGGGCGAGCGGCTGGTCGTCCCGGCCGGCCGGCTGCGGGTGCGCGCCAACGACACCGACTACCCGTTCCGCGCCGCCAGCGAGTACGTGCACCTGACCGGCGACCAGACCGAGGACGCCGTCCTGGTGGGCGAGCCCACCGGGGACGGCCACGACTTCGTGCTGTACCTGCTGCCGCGCTCGAACCGCGAGAACGGCGAGTTCTGGCTGGACGGCCAGGGCGAGCTGTGGGTCGGCCGCCGGCACAGCCTGGAGGAGGCGCAGGCCCTGCTCGGCCTGCCCGCCCGCGACGTCCGCAAGGCCGCCGAGGAGCTCGCCGCCGTCGAGGGCGTGCCCACCCGGATCGTCCGCGGCTACGACGCGGCCCTGGAGGAGGCGCTCGCCGGCGTGCTCGACGAGGAGCGCGACGACGAGCTGAAGGTCTTCCTGTCCGGGCTGCGCCTGGTCAAGGACGAGTGGGAGGTCGGCGAGCTGCGGGCCGCCTGCGACGCCACCGTGAAGGGCTTCACCGACGTCGTCCGCGAGCTCGGCCAGGCCGTCGCCACCTCCGAGCGCTGGATCGAGGGCACCTTCTGGCGCCGCGCCCGGGTCGAGGGCAACGACGTCGGCTACGGCTCCATCTGCGCGGCCGGCCCGCACGCCACCACCCTGCACTGGGTGCGCAACGACGGCGAGGTCCGCCCCGGCGAGCTGCTGCTGCTCGACGCCGGCGTGGAGACGAACACCCTGTACACCGCGGACGTCACCCGGACGCTGCCGATCAACGGCCGGTTCGACGCGCTGCAGCGCAAGATCTACGACGCGGTGTACGACGCCCAGGAGGCCGGCATCGCCGCGGTGAGGCCGGGCGGCCGGTTCCGCGACTTCCACGACGCGGCGCAGCGGGTGCTGGCCGAGCGCCTGCTGGCCTGGGGCCTGCTCGACCCGTCGGTGTACGACGTGGAGAAGGTGCTGGAGCTGGGCCTGCAGCGCCGCTGGACGCTGCACGGCACCGGCCACATGCTCGGCCTCGACGTGCACGACTGCGCGCACGCCCGCCGCGAGGAGTACGTGGACGCGGAGCTGGTGCCGGGCATGGTGCTCACCGTCGAACCCGGCCTGTACTTCCAGCTGGACGACCTGACCGTGCCGGAGGAGTACCGCGGCATCGGCGTCCGGATCGAGGACGACATCCTGGTCACCGCCGACGGCAACGAGAACCTCTCGGCCGGGCTGCCCCGCACCGCGGACGAGGTCGAGTCCTGGATGTCCGGCCTGGCCCGCTGACCGGTCCGGCACGCACGGCACGCACGACGGCCGGGCCCCCGCACGGGGTGCCCGGCCGTCGCCGTCTCAGCCGAGGGCCAGCTGAACCGGCACCGTGGTGCTGCCCACCGTGGTGAAGTTCGCCGGCTCGGTCGGCAGGTACAGCTCGGCGGACATGCCGGGGGTTCCCGGACCGTCATCGGTCATGAGGCTCGTCCGGTGGCGGATCGTCCTGCTCTGCCCGGTGCCAACGCGAAGGCCGCCTTCTGCCCGGGAGGGCGCAGCTGGGATCGCTGCCCCGGCCCGGCCCGGTCTTCGTCCAGCGGTTGCCGTCGAACCGCTCCAGCGCGCCGGGAAAACGAGGAGGTGCCCGGCGGCAGCGCCGGGCACCTGAACGGCGGATCAGCGGCGGGCGCCGCGGCGGCCCCAGCCGGACATCCGGATCGGGGCAGGGACATTCTTCGTGAATCGGGCGACAACGGGCGTGCTCATGGCGTGACCCCCCAATGAGATCGCTGCGGGTGTGGTGGTGGATGTGTACGGCGAGGCCCACCGGTCGGCTCAGCCGCACCGGCCCCGTCCCCCGGGCCCTCGTCCTGACGAAGCAGCATCCTCCCCGACGGACGGGGCGGGCTCCCACTGCTTTTTTCGCTGCGCTTCCCCGAAACCGCCGCCGGTCCCGGGCACATCTTCAGATTAGGCCCGGGCACTGACAATCCGGCCGCGCCAAGGCCTCCACCGCTCCGCCGCGGCCGGTGCGGTCAGCAGACCAGCCCGAGGTCGGCGGGGCCGGCGGTGCGCGGGTCGATCGGGCGGCGGCCCTCGGTGGGCCAGCCCTCGCGGACCCAGTACTCCAGGCCGCCGATCATCTCCTTGACCTCGCGGCCGAACGCGGCGAGCCGCATCGCGCCCTTGGTGGAGCCGTTGCAGGCGGGGCCCCAGCAGTACACCACCAGCAGCCCGGACGGGAGTGCGGCGACCCGCTCGGCGGTGATCTCCGCGAGCGGCAGGCTGATCGCCCCGGGCAGGTGGGCCTTGCGGTGGGCGCCCTCGGCGCGGACGTCGACCACGGTGAAGTCCTGCCGCCCGTCACGCATGGCGTGGTGGACGTCGGCCGGGTCGGCCTGGCAGCCGAGGCGCTCGGCGAAGAAGGCGAAGGCGCGCTCGGGGGCGAGGGCGGGGATCTCGGTCACGGGCGAGGCGGTGGCGGTCATCGGCGGGCTCCTGTCGGTCCGGGTGCCGGTCTGCTGCGACGGGATCGATCCTCGCGGCGGGCCGGGCGGCCCGACAGTGGCGGGGACGACTACACTCGTCAAGATCCCGCCAGCCCGGACGAAGGGGGCCGCCGTGGCCGTCCACCCGCAGAGCGGCCCGGTGCCCGTGGCCGTCGGCCGCCGGCCCGAGCCGGTGCACACCGTCGCCGTCTACGCCTTCGACGGCATGGCGCCGTTCGAACTGGGCGTGGTGGTCGAGGTGTTCGGTCTGGCCCGGCCCGAGCTGAGCGGGCTGCTGGCCGCACCCTGGTACGACGTCAGGGTCTGCGCCGACGAGCCCGGCACGCCGCTGAACGCGGTGGGCGGGTTCTCCCTCACCGCCCGGCACGGGCTCGGCGACCTGGCCGCCGCGGACACGGTGATGGTGGTCGCCGTCCCGAACCCGTTCGGCGGCGCGGTCTCACCCGGTCTGGTCGCCGCGCTGCGCACCGCGCACGAGCGCGGCGCCCGGATCGTCTCGATCTGCTCCGGGGCGTTCGCGCTCGCCGCGGCCGGCCTGCTGGACGGCCTGGAGGCGACCACCCACTGGCGGTACGCCGACCTGCTGCAGCAGCGGCACCCGGCGGTGCGGGTCAACCCGGACGTGCTGTACGTCGACAACGGCACGGTGCTGACCAGCGCGGGCAGCGCCGCCGGCATCGACCTCTGCCTGTACCTGGTGCGGCGCGACCACGGCGCCCGGGTGGCCAACACGGTGGCCCGGCGCTTCGTCGTCCCGCCGCACCGGGACGGTGGCCAGGCGCAGTTCATCGAGGCGGCGGTGACACCGGTCGCGGCCGAGGACGACGGCGTCGCGCGCTCCATGCAGTGGGCGCTCGACCAGCTCGCGGGGCCCCTCACCGTGCCGCTGCTCGCCCGTGCGGCGCGGATGTCCGAGCGCTCGTACCTGCGGCACTTCACGGCCCGCAACGGCACCAGCCCGATGCGCTGGGTGACGGCGCAGCGGGTCGCCGCCAGCCTGCCGCTGCTGGAGTCCCCGGAGGGGACGGTGGAGGAGATCGCCGCGGCGGTCGGCTTCGAGAGCGCCGCGACCTTCCGGCACCACTTCGGCCGCACCATGCGGGTCTCCCCCACCGCCTACCGGCGCACCTTCGGCCGCGGCGCGGCCTGACGGCCGGGCCGCGGGCCGCTCACGCCTCCCGGCGGTCGGCGTTGGCGACGATGGCGTCGCGCAGCCACCGGGCGAGGCCGGGGGCGATCTTCTCGTAGGTGGCGGTGAACCGGGGGTCGGCGAGGTACATCTCGCCGAGGCCGCGGTGGATGGCGTAGGTGCACTCGTAGAAGTTGCCGGTGATGTGCTGCCGGTGCTCCTCGGCGAGGGCGGCGCCCTCCTCGGAGTCGGGCGCGGTGCCGGCGGCGAGGGCCTCGGCGAGGCGGGTGTTGAGCGCGTCGGCCTCGGCCTTGATCCGCACCCAGTCCTCCTTGGCGTAGCCGCCGGTGCGCCGCTGGGACTCCTTCCAGGCGTCGGTGCCGCCCCAGCGCTGCTCCGCCTCGTCCTCCCAGCTCTCCTGGTAGTCCTTCCCGAACACCTCGAACTTCTCCTCCGGTGTCAGCTGAATGCCCATCTTCTGTGCCTCCATGGCTCGTTCGACCGCCGCGGCCAGTTCCTGGAGGTGCCGGATCCGGTCGCCGATGAGCCTGCGCTGGCGGCGCAGGTGTTCGTTCGGCGAGACGGAGCGGTCGTCCAGGATGTCCGCGATCTGATCGAGGGGGAAGCCGAGTTCGCGGTAGAACAGCACCTGCTGCAGCCGGTCGAGGTCCTCGTCCTCGTAGCGGCGGTAGCCGGCCGGGGTGCGGCCGCCGGGTGACAGCAGGCCGATCTCGTCGTAGTGGTGCAGGGTGCGGACGGTGACCCCGGCCGTCCTGGCCACCTGGCCGACCGAGTAGCTGCTCATCGCGGGTGCTCCCTCCTCGTTGCCCCCAGCCTCCGGCCTCACGGTGCGTGAGGGTCAAGCCGGTTCCGGCGGCCCGGCCGTGCGAGTCTCCGAGCGGACGCCGGGCGGGCCCGGGTCCGGCCTGGCGCACCGGACAATTGTCGCCGCCCGCCGGCCCGGACACGATGGCGGCATGATGACGACTGCCCTGTTCAGGCGGCTGGCCGCGGAGGCGGTCGGCACGGCGGTGCTGGCCGCGGTGCTGATCGGTTCGGGGCTGCGGGCGGCGCAGCCGGGGCCCGCCGGTTCGGCCGCGGTGGGTGCGGTGCTGGCCCCCGCGCTGGCCCTGGGGGTGCTGCTCACGGTGCTGGCGCCGGTCTCCGGGGCGCACCTGAACCCGCTGGTCACCGCCGCCGTCTGGTGGACGGGTCGGCGGGACGGCGGCCCGTCCGGTCGTGAGCTGGTCTGCTACCCGGTGGCGCAGCTGGCCGGTGCGGTGGCGGGTGCGGCGGTGGCGAACGCGATGTTCGGGCGCCCGCTGCTGGAGGTCTCCGGACGGCGGCTGGCCGCGGGGCCGCTCTGGCTGGCGGAGGCGGTGGCGACCGGGGTGCTGCTGCTGGTGGTGTGCGGGCTGCGGCACGTGGGGCGGGGCCGCTGGGCGCCGGTGGCGGTGGCCGGGTGGGCGGTCGCGGCGTGCTGGGGGACGTCCTCGGGGGCGTTCGCCAATCCGGCGGTGACGGCGGGCCGGGCGCTCTCCGACGGGACGGCCGGGATCGCGCCCGGCTCGGTGCCGGGGTTCGTGCTGGCGCAGTGCGCGGGTGCGGCCGCGGGGCTGCTGCTGGTGGCGCTGTTGTTCGGCCCGCGGGCGGCCGCGCCGGACAACGCTGCGGGCCCGGTCGGCCCGGTCGCCGCAGCGGGTCGGGGCGGTCAGGGCGCGGCGAGGAAGGACTTGGCGGCGAGCAGGGCGTCCTCGTCGGCGAGCACGTCGCCGGGCCGGCTGCCGGAGCCGAGCAGCAGGCCGCCCCAGCGCATCGACAGGTAGTCGGCGCTGCGGCGGAGCATGCCGGCGAGCGGGTCGGCGTCGGCGGGGTCGGTGCCGGCGTAGGCGCTGACGGCCCACAGGGTGCGGCCGGCCATCCGGGCCTTGAAGTCGGTGCCGGGTACGCGCATCCAGCCGGACCAGTGGTCGAGGTAGTGCTTGACGGGCGTGCTGACGCTGTACCAGTACAGCGGCGAGACGATCACCAGGTCGGTGGCGTCGAGGGTGGCGTCGAGCAGGGTGCGGGCGTGACCGGTGGGCGGCGGGTAGCTGCCGTCGTGGCGCTGGTCGGCGAAGGCGGGCAGCGGCAGGTCGGCGAGGGTGAGCCACTGCTGCTGCGTACCGGCGGGGAGGTGTTCGGCGGCGCGCCTGGCGAGCAGTTCGGCGTTGCCGCCGCTGCGGGTGGAGCCGAGCAGGAAGAGGAAGCGGCGCGGGGCCTGGTCGGCCATCGGGTCTCCGGGTGTCGTCGTGCGGCGCGGGTCGGCGGTGGCCGGCCGAGGCGTGCAACAACCCGGCCCGCCGCGGTTCTTCCCGCCGCGGGCCGGGACGCCGGGTGCTACGGCACGGGCTCAGGCGGAGATGGCGCCCTGTGCGTCGACCTTCTCGATCCTGAGGCGGACGAGGAGTTCGCCGGGGACGCCGTTGCGGGCGGCGAACTCCTCGGCCCGGTCCTCGCCCATGTAGCGGGCGCCGATCCGGCCGGCCCAGTGCCGCAGTTCGGCCGGGTCCTCGGAGAGTTCGGCGCGACCCTGCACCAGGACGAAGGAGTACGGCGGCTGCTGGTCGTCGACGCACAGCATGGCGCGGGGGTCGCGGGCGAGGTTGCGTCCCTTGACGCTGCTCGCACCGGTGTTGAGCACCACGTCCCCGCCGTCCAGCACGAACCAGACGGGCGTGACGTGCGGCCGGCCGTCCGCGCGGGTGGTGGCGAGCTTGCCGGTGCGGGTGCCGTGGGAGAGGAAGGCGCGCCATTCGGGCTCGGTCATCCGTGTCATGGCGCCATCCTTGCGGCTGCGGCCGGAGGGCCCGGGGCGGCGCGCCGTCGCGCCGGGCGGCCCGGGGCCGGGTGCGCCCGGGCCCGGGCGGTCAGTCCCCGGCGCCGTACCGGGTGAGGTAGCCGGCGAACCGCGCGATGTCGTCGTCGGTCCAGTCGGTGAAGCGCTCGCGGAAGGCGAGCCGGCGGCGCTCGGCGGCGTCGGCGAGCAGCCGCAGTCCGTCCTCGGACGGGCGCAGCAGCTGGCCGCGCTGGTCCTCCGGATCGGGTTCGCGGGTGATCAGGCCGAGCTTCTCGAGGGCGGTGACCTGTCGGCTGACGGTGGACTTGTCGAGCATGAAGTGGGCGGCGAGGTCGGCGGCGCGACAGCTGCCGCGCTCCTTGATCAGGTCGAGCATGCTGTAGGTGACCAGCGACAGGTCGGGGTGCATCTGCGCGGCCTTGTGGCGGGCCCGGCGGGCGAACGCGGTGAGCTCGCGCTGGATGGCGTCCAGGGCGGCGTCGCGGTCGGGCATGCGTGCTCCTTCGGTGGGGGACGGCGGGACCACCGTACGGCGCGCGGGCGGGATGTCCGGCACCGGCCACCAAGTTGCGCTTTACAACCTAAGCCCGGAGGAGTACGTTCCGGTACGGACGGGTTCGCGGGCGGCGGCCCTGGACAAGCCGCCGCCCATCCCCCGCACGCCCCGGCGGCGCCGGGGCGCCTCAGAGCACCTCGGCGAGCTCGCGCAGCAGCCGGGCCTTGGCACGGGCGCCGACCATGCTCTTCACCGGCTCGCCGCCGCGGAAGACCATCAGGGTCGGCATCGAGAGCACCCCGTAGCGGGCCTGCGTCTCGGGGTTGGTGTCCACGTCGAGCTGGACGACCCGCAGCCGGTCCGCCTCCTCCCGGGCGACCTCGGCCAGCACCGGGGCGATCATGCGGCAGGGCGGGCACCAGGCGGCGGTGAAGTCCACCAGCACCGGCCGGTCGGCCGCGAGCACCTCGGTGGCGAAGGTGGTGTCGGTGACCTCGTCGATTCCTGCGAACGCCATGGGTGTTCCTCTCTACGTCGGGTCGGGACGGCCCGGGCGGGGCCCGGAGTGCGGGGCCAGTTCGCAGCGCGGTTCGGGACCGCCTGGCAGGTCGGCGGCGGCCTCGAACTCGGCGCGGGCGAGCTGGGCGGCGACCTCGTCGCGGACGGCCTGCAACCGGGCGACGACGGCGTCGAGTTCGGCGAGCTTGGCCCGGTAGACGTCCAGCGAGGCCGGGCAGGAGTCGCCCGCGGGGTGTCCGGCCTGCAGGCACTCGACGAACGGCCTGGTCTCCTCCAGCCCGAAGCCGAAGTCCTGCAGGATCCGGATCTGCCGGAGCAGCCGGAGGTCCTCCTCGTCGTACTCGCGGTAGCCGTTGCCGGTGCGCCGGGCGGGCAGCAGTCCGCGCGACTCGTAGTACCGCAGGGTCCGTGTCGTGGTGCCCGCCCGCCGGGCCAGCTCGCCGATCCGCATGCCCCCGACGGTAGACCTTGCCGTGGACGTCAACGCCAGCCCGTCCGCCGGGGAATCAGCCGCCGGTCTCCCGGAGGTCGGCGACCGTCCGGTCGGAACTCCGCACGGCGTACCGGACCCGCAGCGCCGCGCCGCCCGCCCACCGTTCGTCGACGGCGACCAGGACGAGCCCGCCGGCCGTGCCCGCGGGGCGGGCCGTCCAGGAGTCGGGGGCGGTGGCCGCCCGGAAGACCGGGTCGGCGCCGGGGTGGCCGGCCAGCCACGCGTCGAGGCGGGCGTTCAGCTCCGGGGCCAGCCACTCGGCGCGCACCTCGGAGGGGGTGAGGCCGGGGCCGGTGCCGCGCACGGCGTCCCGGTACGCGGCCAGGAAGCCGCGCACCACCGCGGTGTCGGCGGGGGCGGAGGCGGAGGCCGGGCCGGGGACGGCCGCGAGGGTCAGGGCGGCGAGGCAGGCGAGGCCCGCCGGCGGGGTGCGCACGGCGCCCAGCCGACCACGGGCCCGGGGCGCCGCGGCGGCGACACACGGGCCGTCACCCGGACGGGTCGGGCCGGGACGGCTCAGAGCGTGGCGGCGGCCTCGTCCAGGGCGGTGGTGATCCGGCCGAGGAGCTGCTGCAGCTGGGCGAGCTCCTCGACGGTGACCGAGGAGGAGCGCAGGATGCGGCGGGGCACCGCCTCCAAGGCCTGTTCGCGCAGGGCGGCGCCCTCCTCGGTGAGGCGGACGGTGACCGAGCGCTCGTCCTCGGCACTGCGTTCGCGGCGCACCCGGCCGGCCGCCTCCAGCCGCTTGATCAGCGGGGAGAGGGTGCCGGAGTCGAGCCGCAGCCGCTCGCCGATCTTCTTCACCGGGAGGTCGCCGTGCTCCCAGAGCACCAGCATCACCAGGTACTGCGGGTAGGTGAGGCCGAGGTCCTTGAGGACGATCCGGTACACGCTGTCGAAGGCGCGCGAGGCCGCGTGCAGCGAGAAGCAGATGTGGCGGTCGAGGCGGAGCAGGTCCTCCTCGGGCACCGCTGGCAGTGCGGTCATGCCTCCCAGGATAGCCGGGTCGCCGACATTTTAGTTGTGCGCAATTTAGTTGTGTGCTCTACTTGTGGTCACAGGGCAGCCGGGACCTCCGGCCGCCGCTCCGATGTGGGAAGAGGACGGGTCCATGGACGCGCTGTACACCGCTGTCGCCACCGCCAACGGCCGCGAGGGTCGGGCCGTGAGCTCCGACGGACAGATCGACCTGGCGCTGGCGATGCCGCCGGCGCTCGGCGGCAACGGCCAGGGCACCAACCCCGAGCAGCTCTTCGCGGCGGGCTACGCGGCCTGCTTCGCCAGCGCCCTCGGCCTGGTCGGCCGGCAGTCCAAGGTCGACACCGGCGACATCTCGGTGACCGCCGAGGTCAACATCGGCAAGGACGACACCGGCTTCGGCCTCTCCGTGGTGCTGCGCGTCGAGGTGCCCGAGGCGCTCGCCGGCGAGACCGCCGAGCTGCTGGTCAAGCAGGCCCACGAGGTCTGCCCGTACTCCAAGGCCACCCGCGGCAACATCCCGGTCGAGCTGATCGTCGAGTAACCGCCGCGGGGCGCGAACGGGGGGAACGGGGGCGACGGGGGAAACGGGAACGGCGGACCGCAGGGGCGGGGAGAGCGCCCCGGCGGTCCGCCGTTCCCGTTGCGGGTGCCGCTACAGCGCGGCGCGGATCCAGCCGTCCACCACGGGGGCCAGGTCCTGCTGGGCCGCCGCGTGGTCGAGGTGGTAGGTGCGCACCGAGTCGCCGCCGTGCAGGAAGCCGCGCTTGTCGAACTCCAGGACGACCTCGACGCCGTACGCGTCGGCGATGAAGGTCACCTCGATCTCGTTGCAGCGGTGCGCGTACTGCGGCGCCGCCCGGAACTCGATCTCCTGGTAGAAGGGCAGCGTCTGCCGGGTGCCGCGGATGTGGCCGGCCTCCAGGTCGGCACGGGTGAAGCGGAAGCCCAGCGCGAGCAGGGCGTCCAGCACCCGCTGCTGCACCGGCAGGGCCTCGACCGCCAGCGGGTCGGCGTCGCCCTTGTCCAGCTGGCCCGCGATGTCCACCTCGGTGCGCACGCCGAGCGCCATGCCCGACAGGTGCTGGCCGGCGATCGAGGTCGCCGGGGTCTCGAACGGCACCGGGAGGGCGAACGGCACCGCGCGGTGCTCGCCCGCCGCCAGCCGCAGCGGGCCGCTGACCACCGCGGAGGCGAAGGTCTTGTTGGTGTGCCCCTCGTGGTCCTCGTACTCGACCTCGACCCGGGCGACCAGCGCGAGGGTGATGCCGTTGATCTCCGCGTCCCGCTCGCCGCCGACCAGGTTGACCTGGCCGTGGACGGTGCCGCCGGGGTGCACGGTCGGCGTGGACAGGACCGTGTCCACGGTGGGTCCGCCGACGCCCAGCGCGCCGAGAAGCCGCTTGAACACCATCGGTGCTCTCCTTACCGGTTCGGGTGGTGAGGGGGCCGATCGTACTTTGCCCGCGCTTGACCCGGACGGCCCCGACCCGGCACACCGCCGCGGCACGCCGTCACAGCGGCGTGGCGGCCTTCAGCACCAGCAGCAGCGCGGTGGCCGCGTTCAGGGCGGAGAGCGCCGAGGCGGCGGTGCCCGCGGCGGCCAGCATCGCGGCCGGACCGGCCGGGCTGTGCGCGGGCGGCCAGGCGCGGCCGGACGGGACGGGGCCGAGCAGCGCCGCCACCCGGCGCGGCACCGGACCGGGCGCCGGATCGGCGAAGGCCGCGGCCCCCGGCAGCACCCCCTGGTGGGCGACCAGGGCCGCCCGGGCGACCGCACGGGCCGTCGTCCGGCGGTCGCCGACGGCGCCGGCGGCCTCCTCGTCGGCCCACCGCTCGGTGGAGTACGCCACCGCCCGGTGCAGCGGTTGCAGGAAGGGGTTCACGCAGGCGGCCAGCCGGGTCGCCAGCAGGTAGCGGTGGTGCCGGTGCGTCAGGTGGGCCTGCTCGTGGGCGAGCAGGGCCGCCCGCTCGTCCTCGGCCAGGTGCGCCAGCATGCCGGTGGAGACCACGATCCGGCCGGACCCGCCGGGCAGGGCGTAGGCGTACGGGCGGTCGTCGGGCAGTACCGCGGGCCCGTCCTCCGCCGGGAGGTCGGCGACCGCACGGCGCGCCCGGGCGGCGACCCGCAACCGGCCGGCGAGCGTGCGGGCGACCGCACCGAGCACCACCGCGAGCATCGCGATCGAGGCCGCGCCCACCTCGACGTGGAACGGCACCATGTCGCGGACCTCGGGATCGGACCAGCTGTCCGGCAGCGGGTTGCCGGGGATCTGCGCCGTCCCCAGCACCCCGAGCAGGCCGAGGCAGAGCGCGCTGCAGCCGGCCATCGCCAGGCCGAACCCGGTGAGCAGCCGGGTCGCCGCCCGCGGATGCAGGTGCTGTTCGGCCAGCCGGGAGATCGGCAGGGCGGTCAGCGGCAGGACGAGCGGCAGGAAGAGGAAGACGAGGACGGCCACGGCTCAGCCCTCGCGGCGGGCCGGCCCGTCGTGCTCCCGCCCGGTGCCCGCGGACTGTGCCGTGCCGTCCGAGGCGCTGTCCAGCAGGGCCCGCAGCAGCACCTCGTCGTGCGGCAGCAGCGCGGAGACGAAGCTGGCGAGGACGGCGTCGCGGTCGGCCTCGCTGTCGAGCACCCGGCGCATCTTCAGGGCGGCCAGCCCGGCCGCGTCGGCGGCCTGCCAGTGGTAGGAGCGGCCGGAACGGGTGCGCGAGACGGCCTTCTTGGCGTGCAGCCGGGAGAGGATGGTGACGACCGTGGTGTAGGCGAGTCCGCCGTCCAGCCGCTCCTGGACCCAGCCCGCGGTGGCCGGCCCCGGCGCCCCCCGCAGCAGCTCCAGCACCTGGGCCTCCAGTTCGCCCTGGCCGCGGCGGCGGGCCCGGAAGCCGCCGGCGTCGGGCTCGCGCTCCTGGACCATGGCGGCGCCTCCCGTGCGTCCCCGGCAGGGCCTGCGCCCGCCCGCTGCTGCGCGCCGCGGGTGCGACGGCGCCGCCATCCTACTGAGCGGTCCGGTCCGGGCCGTCCGGTGAGACCGCGTCAGGGCGCGGGGAAGGGCCCGTTCGGCCTCTACAGTGCTGTAGATTCATGGCTCACAGTGATCGGATCGGCCGGGCGGACGGGCCCGGTGCGGCACTCCGGGAGGGGAAGCCATGGGAGTCTCGCTGGCCAAGGGCGGCAACGTCTCGCTGAGCAAGGAGGCCCCGGGCCTGACGTCGGTCATCGTCGGACTCGGCTGGGACGTCCGGTCGACCACGGGCGCCGACTTCGACCTCGACGCCAGCGCCCTGCTGTGCGGCGAGAACGGCCGGGTGATGACCGACCAGCACTTCGTCTTCTACAACAACCTGGCCAGCCCGGACGGTTCGGTCGAGCACAGCGGCGACAACCTGACCGGTGGCGGCGACGGCGACGACGAGCAGATCAAGGTCGACCTGGTCGCCGTGCCGCTCGCCGTCTCGAAGATCGTCTTCCCGGTGTCGATCTACGACGCCGAGAGCCGGCTGCAGAACTTCGGCCAGGTCCGCAACGCCTTCATCCGCGTGGTCGACCGGGCCACCGGCCGCGAGGTCGCCCGCTACGACCTCTCCGAGGACGCCTCCAGCGAGACCGCGATGGTCTTCGGCGAGCTCTACCGGCACGGCACGGACTGGAAGTTCCGCGCGATCGGCCAGGGCTACGCCTCGGGCCTGCGCGGCATCGCGCTGGACTACGGCGTCAACGTCTGACCCGTCGGGGCCGGGCGGATCCGGCCTACAGGTCCAGCCGGTAGTGGCAGAGGCGGCGCGTCGGACGGTAGCCGAGGGCTTCGTTGGCGCGCCGCATCGGCGTGTTCTCCTCCGCCGTGTCGGTCATCAGTCCCTCCAGCGCCGGGTGCCGGCGGCGGGCGGTGCCGATCGACGCCGCCTTCATCCAGCCGGTCAGACCGCGGCCGCGGTGGCCGGGCAGCACGCCCGTGCCGTAGTGCTGGCCGTCGCCGGTGCCGTCGCCCGGCACCACCAGTTCGGTGAAGGCCACCATCGCGCCGTCGTCCTCGGACAGCACGGCGACGGTGTGCAGGAGGTCGCCGCGTGCCGCGACCTGGTCGGCCGCGGCACGCAGCCGCTCCGCCGTCCAGCGGACCGGGCCGTGGCCCGTACCGCCGAGCGGCATGTCGTCCATCGCCGGGCGGGCGGCGAGGTAGCGCTCCAGCAGGTCGTCCGGGACGGCACCGTCCCAGTCCACCAACCGGTAGCCGGGGTTCGCGCGTTCGGCGCGGGCGGCGAGCGCCCCCTCGTCCGCGTCGGCCAACGGCAGCCGGGCCTCGATCAGGACGAGCACCCGGCGCAGCCCGCGGGCGGCGAGGAAGTCCTCACCGGGCCCGCCCTCCTCGGCGACGGCGAGCAGGACCTCCCGGCCGTCCGTCCGGGCCGCCCCGGCGGCGGCCTCCAGCAGCAGGGTGCCGGTGCCGCGCCGACGCTCGGCCGGGTGCACGGTGATCTCCACCTCGGCCAGCCGGCGCTGCTCGTCCCGGTCGGACAGCCGCAGGAAGGCCGATCCCACCGGCACGCCGTCGTCGGCGGCGAGCCAGGCGGTCCGGCTCCGGTGCGGGCTGGCGGAGGGATCGGCGAGGGCGGTGAGGCGGATCGGCACGGCGGCTCCAGGCGCTGCGGGCGGACGGCGGCCCGGCGACCGTAGGCAGCACCGAGTCCGCGCCGCAAAGCATTTACGGCAACGCCACCGGTCGGACCGTCCGCGGCACTAGACGCCGTCCGGGCGCCGGCGGGAGTCGGTGGTGACCACCAGGACGGCGGCGAGCAGCACCAGGTTCTTCACCACGAACTCGCCGACCAGGGTGAGCAGCAGCGGGTTGCCGTCGTCGAAGGCCGTGCCGGGCATGAACAGCAGGACGCCGAAGGTGCCGCAGAGGTGGGCGCCGAGCACCGGCAGGGCGAGCAGCAGGCCGCGGCCGGAGAGCAGCCAGAGGCCGAGCAGCACCTCGACCCAGCCGAGGGCGGGGACGACCCAGCCGCCGGGGTGACCGGGTATGGTCCCGGTCACCAGGACGCCGGCCGGGCTGCGCTCGATGATCTTCAGGATGCCGAACCACACGTACAGCACGCCGAGTCCGGCCCGCAGCAGGGTCACGCCCCAGCGGTGCAGGCCGGGGCGCAGCCGGGTGGTCAGGGTCTGCGGCGCGGGTGCGGCCGGCAGCAGCGGGCCCGGCGGCTTGAGCTCGGGGGTCATGGTCACGACGGAGTGCCTCCAGAACACGGCGGATGACGGGTCGGGACGGGTCCGCGCGGGCAGGGCGCAGCGGCGCGCGGTCCAGCGGGGCGGAGGTGCGGGTGGCCGCGCGGACGGGTCCTGGGAGTTCTTCGAAGTGCGCTCGGGAGGTCGATGGAGGGGCGCGGGGAACTGCGCGGTCCGGGGGTGGCGCAGCTGAGGAATCCGGCTGCCCCCTGGTCCGCACAGCGGCCCGCATCCGAATCGCGCAGTTCCCCGCGCCCCTGAACGACCTCCGGACGCCTTTGAAGACAGGCCCTAGGGGGCGTCCTGGCGGCCCGTGGCAGGGCGGTGCAGGCTTCGCAGGCTGCGGATGCCCTGCTCGCCGCCGTGCGGCCCGCCGGGCCGGCCGCCCGTGTCGCGGGCTGCCGGCTCGCGGCCGCCGAGCTCCCGCCGGAGCTGTTCCCGGTAGGTGGCCCGGTAGGCGTTGGCGGCGATCCGGTTGCCGGCCGCCAGGTAGGCGGCGACCAGCGTCTCGTGTGCGCTCTCGCGCAGGTTGTCGGCGTGGATGGCGATCAGTGCGGCGTCGACCGCGGCGCCCACCCAGCCGGCCTGGACGAGCCGGAAGGAGAGTGCCTCCAGGGTGTGCAGGCGCTGTTCGCGCCAGCGCATCCGGTGGTGGTCGAGCCAGTCCTCCTCCCAGTCCGGCAGCAGGTCGTGGCCGAAGTCGCAGGCGGCGGCCCGGCCGAGTTCCTCGGCGTCCAGGGGGAGCGCGAGGTTGAGCACCCGGGTGGCGGTGGTGCGCAGTTCGCCCAGGTCGGTGGCGACGTCCGGGGCGAGCCGGAGCCGTTCCCGGCCTTCGTGCAGCAGGTCGGCGCGGCAGCCGGGGAGCCGGTGCAGCGCGGTGCGCAGTGCCGCTCCGGCGCGGGCGGGTTCGAGGCCCGGCCAGAGGACGGCGGCGGCCCTGGCGCGGGTGAGGCCGCCGGGTTCGACGGCGAGCAGGGCGAGCAGGCGGCGGGCGCCGATGCCCGGCTGGACCTCCTCGCCGTCGAGGTGCAGGGCGAAGCCGCCCAGCAGGTCGATCCGCACGCCCGTGACCGGGCACGGGCGGTGGCCGTCCGTGCCGTCGGCGGCCCGCAGGGCCCGTGGGCGCGGTGGTGGAGCGGGATCGGCCGGGACGCTCCGACGTGCCTGGCCGCCCCTGGCGGTGGCGACGCTGCGGATTCCGGCGCCGCCCGGAAGTGCTTGGATCATGGCTTGCCCCCGTGTTCGCACCGTGGTCCGCCCGGGGGCGGTCCGTGGCGTCGCGGCGCCGGGGGCGGGCACCTCGCCGCGGTGTCGTCCGCGCTGCGGTGCCGTGCCCGGTGCCGCTCGTCGGTTCCGCTCCCTGGTGTCGGGCGGCCTCATTTCCACGCTAACCACCGCGGGTCGGCCGCAGCGAGCGCCATCGCCGCATTGCATGGGAGCCATAGAAGAAGCCGATCGGCCTCCGGACGGGCACCGTTCGTCTGAGCAGCGGCGATTCCGGCCCGCACAAATGTTTGACGAGACACCGTCAGCTCCGGTGCAACACGGTGCAATGCGGCTGCAACGTTCATGCCACGAACCGTCACATACCTTCCGCACAAAGCCGCTTCCCCGGCCGTCGGCCCGAACGCGAGAAGGAACGACACCGATGACCCTTCCCCTCCCCACCCGAAACACCACCCGCCGCCGGGTCATCGCCGCCGGACTCGGCGTGGCCGGCACGCTGGCCCTGCCCGCCACCGCGTGGGCCTCCGAGACCCGGACGGGCCGCCGCGCGCCGGGCGCGTACCAGGTCAGCGTCATCGTGCGCTGGAACCAGGCCGTGATGGACGCCATCCTCGCCGAGTACAAGCTCGCCGGCACGGTGTTCGGCCCGGCGACCATCAACGCGCGGGCGCTGGCCGTCATCCACAACGCGATATACGACGCCTGGGCCTGTTACGACTCCTGCGCGGTGGGCACCCGGTTCGGCGGCTCGCTGCGCCGCCCGCGCCGCGAGCGCACCCTCGCCAACAAGAACGAGGCCGTCAGCTACGCGGCGCACCTCGCGATGCGCGACCTCTTCCCGAACCAGGCGGCCGCCGCCGACTCCTTCCTCCGCAGCCTCGGCTACGACCCCGCCGCCCAGGCCGGCCCGAACACCCCGGCCGGCATCGGCCGCCGGACGGCCCAGGCGGTGCTCGACTTCCGCCACCAGGACGGCGCCAACCAGGCCGGCGGCTACACCGACACCACCGGCTACACCGCGGCGAACCAGCCGCAGTCGATCGCCGCCTTCGACCCCGCCCTGGTCACCGCACCCGAGCACTGGACCCCGCTGATCGTCGGCGGCAAGACGCAGAAGTTCCTGACCCCGCAGTTCTCCGTGATGACGCCGTTCGCGCTGAGCCGGCCCGACCAGTTCACCGTGGCGGCCCCGCCGGCCTACCCGTCCACCCGGATGTCGGACGCGATCGAGGAGCTGGTGGAGATCAGCGCCGGCCTCACCGACGAGCACAAGGCGATCGCCGAGTTCTGGCTGGACAACGACGTCACCCCGCCCGGCGCCCAGCAGTCCTGGGCCCGCTTCGTGTCGGCCCGCGACGGCTACGGCATCGACGAGGACGCGGTGCTCTTCTTCGGCCTCAACATGGCCGAGTGCGACGCCGCGATCGGCTCCTGGGCGGTCAAGCGGCAGTACGACTTCGCCCGCCCCTCCACGCTCGTCCCCTACGACCGCCGCGGTCAGCAGATCCGCGCCTGGGGCGGCCCCGGCCAGGGCACCGTCACCATGGACGGCGTGCACTGGCGGGCCTACGTGGCGGTGCCGGGCTTCCCCGCCACCGTCTCCGGCCACTCGACCTTCTCCGGCGCCGCGGCCGAGTTCCTCCGCCGCTTCACCGGCACCGACTCGTTCGGCGACTCCTACCTGTTCAAGGCCGGCACCTCGACCGTCGAGCCCGGGCTGACCCCGGCCGTGGACGTGACGCTGCAGTGGCCCACCTTCACCGCCGCCGCCGAGCAGGCCGGCATCTCCCGGATCTACGGCGGCATGCACTGGAGCTTCGACAACGGTCCCGGCCTGGAGATGGGCCACAAGATCGGCGGGGTTGTGCACCGCAAGGCCATGGACCTCCTCCACGGCTCGCACAACTGACGCCGTCACCACGGGAGCTGACACACCATGACGAACCAGACCGCCAACCGGCCGGCCTCCGCACCCGCCCCGGCCGCCGGGTCGGGCGGGGGCCTCGGCGGCCGCGCCCCGGCCTTCGCCGGCACCCGGGCCACCGTGGCCGGCACGCTCGCCACCATCGTGTCGCTGCTGGTGCTGGCCGTGATCGGCAAGGCGACCGACTCGCTGCTGCTGATCGCGCCGCTCGCCGCGACCGCGATGATCATCTGCGCCAGTCCGGCCCTGCCGCCGGCCCAGCCGCGCAACGTGCTGCTCGGCCAGATCGGCTCCGCGGTGATCGGCTACGCGGCCGCCGCGGTCGCCGGCCACTCGCTGTGGACGGCCTCGGTCGCGGCCGGCCTGTCGGTCGCCCTGATGGGCGTGCTGCGGGCCGTCCACGCCCCGGCCGCCGCCACCGCGGTGCTGGTGGTCGTCCAGCACCCGGCCCCCGCACGGTTCCTGCTGCTGCTCGCAGCGGGCAGCGTCCTGCTGATCCTCGTCGGCCTGCTGGCCTCCCGGATCGGCGCGATCGGCAAGTACCCCACCTACTGGTGGTGACCGCACCCGGCGGACCGGCGGCCCTCGGCCGCCGGTCCGGCCGGCCCAGCGATCCGAAGGGAGTAACGATGGACCGCGAGAGCGTCCTGGTCGACTGCGACTGGGTCCGGACCCACGGCTCCGACGGGGGCGTCGTCCTCGTCGAGATCACCGACGGCGGCCCGAACCCGGGCGGCCGGATACCCGGGGCGGTCAGCCTCGACTGGACGACCGACCTGCAGGACCGCGTCCGCCGCGACCTGATCGGCCCGGAGGCGTTCGCCGCCCTCCTCGGCCGGCACGGCATCGGCCCGGACGACACCGTCGTGTTCTACAGCGGCAACAGCAACTGGTGGGCCGCGGCCGGCTACTGGCAGTTCCGGCTGCACGGCCACCGCGAACTGCGGCTGCTGGACGGCGGCCGCGCCCGCTGGGAGGCGCTCGGCGGCGACCTGACCGTCGAGGCCCCCGTCCGGACGCCGGTGGAGTACCCCGTCCGGACGCTCGACGCGTCGCTGCGCGCCCACCGGGACACCGTCCTCGGCGGCATCGGCGCGATCAACCTGGTGGACTGCCGCTCGCTGGAGGAGTACCTCGGCCAGCGCACCGCCCCGCCCGGCGTCCCGGACGACCAGGGCGTGCGACCCGGCCACGCCGAGTCCGCGCAGCACATCCCGTGGAGCGCGACCGTCCGCCCGGACGGCACCTTCCGCGACGCGGAGGAGCTGGAGGCGCTCTACAGCCAGCTCGACAAGGACGCGCCGACCGTCGTCTACTGCCGGATCGGCTGGCGGTCCGCGCACAGCTGGTTCGTGCTGAGCGAGCTGCTCGGACGCCCCGGCGTCGCCAACTACGACGGCGCCTGGCGGGAGTTCGGCTCCCTGATGGGCGCCCCGATCGTCTCCGGGCCGCTGCCCTGGGGCGTCGTCCGCACCTCGGAGGTGGCCCGTGCCTGACGTGACGGTGATGCGCGACGTACTGCGCAACGGCTTCGACCAGACCGACCTGCCCTGGGTGCCGTGGACCGAACCCGGCCGCGTGGGCGTGGAGTTCGTCGTCCTGTGGGGCCCGGACGCGGAGCGGGGCGAGGACTCCGCCGCCCTGCTGCTGCGCTTCCCGCCCGGCGCGCACGGCGACTTCCACGAGCACCTCGGCCACGAGCTGATGCTCGTCCTCGACGGGGTCCTCGACCACAGCGACGGCCGCCGCTTCGTCCGCGGCGACCTCGTCGTGGAGGAGCCCGGCACCCGGCACCAGATGTCCAGCGCCGAGGGCTGCACGGTGCTCGCCGTCCGGGCCCGCCCGGCCTCGGCCCGCACGCCCGAGGCGGACGAGATCACCACCGGGGTCGGCGCCGGCGCCTGACCCGTCGTCCGAACCGCTGCCGGGTACCGGAGCCGCCCACCACGGCGCCCCGGTACCCGGCCGCCGCACGACGGGCGCCCGCCACCCGCGGCCGCGCCCGTACCCGCCCGGCACAGCCCCGTCGCCACCCGAGGAGTAGCCATGTCGCCCACCCGAACCCTGACGCCGTACCCGCTGCGCCCCGCCGCTGCCGCGCCGGTGCCCGCCGAGAGCCGCCGCGTGCTGCTCACCACCGGGTCCTCCGACGCGCACACCTGGAACCTCGTGTACCTGCAGCTGCTGCTGGAGGAGAACGGCCACTCGGTGCTCAACCTGGGTCCGTGCGTGCCCGAGCAGCTGCTCGTCGACACCGCGCAGCTGACCCGCCCGGACCTGGTGGTGTTCAGCTCCGTCAACGGCCACGGCCACCTGGACGGCCTGCGGGCGGCCCGGGCGCTGCGCGCCGAGCGCAGCACCGGCGACATCCCGCTGGTGATCGGCGGTCTGCTGGGCATCTCGCCGGAGGGCGCCGAGCAGCGCACCGCCGAGCTCCTGGCGGCCGGTTTCGACCAGGTGCACAGCGACGGCACCAAGCCCGACGTGCTGCTGTCGTACCTGGCCCAGCTGCCCGCCACCTGTACCGAGCGGGCCGCCGCGTGACCCGCTCACCCGCCTTTTCACCGGACCTCGGCGCCTACGTCCGCGCCGCCGCCGGCGCCGGCGAGCTCGTCGTCCAGCCCCGCATGGGCATGGCCGTCCCCAGCGAGATGGCGGCCGGCCTGACCGCGGTGGCCGGGCTCTCGGAGCGCACCGTCGGCACCATCACCCTCGACAGCTACACCCGGGTCGGCGACCACAGCGCCGCCGTCGCGGCCGTGCGGGCCGGCAAGCCGCTGAACGGCTTCCCGCTGGTCGGGCACGGCCCCCGGATCACCGCCAAGGTCGCCGCCGCTGCCGGCCGGCACACGCCGGTGCAGGTGCGGCACGGCTCCGCCGACCCGCGGGCGATCTTCCGCACGATGGCCGCCGCGGGCCTGGGCACCAGTGAGGGCGGCCCGGTCTCGTACTGCCTGCCGTACGGGCGCACACCGCTCGCCGAGTCGGTCGCCGCCTGGCGGGAGGCCACCCGCTTCCTCGCCGAGGAGAGCCGCGCCAACGGGATCCGTGCGCACCTGGAGTCCTTCGGCGGCTGTCTGCTCGGGCAGCTCTGCCCGCCGTCGCTGCTGGTCGCGATGTCGGTGCTGGAGTGCCTGTTCTTCGCCCAGAACGGCATGACCAGCGTCTCGCTCAGCTACGCGCAGCAGACCAGCCCGCAGCAGGACGTCGAGGCGCTCGCCGCCCTCCGCCTGCTCGCCGAGGAGCTGCTGCCGCCGACCGTCGACCGGCACGTCGTCCTCTACACGTACATGGGCGTCTTCCCGCGGAGCGTGGCCGGGGCGGGCCTGCTGCTCAAGCGCAGCGCCGACCTCGCCGTCCGCGGCGGTGCGGAGCGCCTCATCGTCAAGACCGAGACCGAGGCGCACCGGATCCCGACGGTGGCCGAGAACCTGACCGCGCTGCGGGCCGCCGCCGCGCAGGCCCGGCGCACCCGCCGTGAGCTGGCCGACGCCCCGCGCGAGGGCTCCGGCGAGGCCGGCGAGGTGCTGCTGGAGGCGCGGGCGCTGATCACCGCGGTGCTGTCGCTCTCCGACGACGTCGGCACCGCGCTGCTGCGGGCCTTCCACCGCGGCGTCCTGGACATCCCGTACTGCCTGCACCCGGACAACCGGGGTGCGGCCCGCGGCACGATCGGCGACGACGGGCGGCTGCGCTGGTCGGAGGTCGGCGCGATGCCGCTGCTGGCCACCGTCGGCCGGTCCGGGGCGATGACCTCGAACCGGCTGTCGCTGATGCTGCGCCGGGTCGCCGAGCAGCACGACCGGGAGGCTGCCCGCGAGGCGCCGGAACCGGTGGCCGCGCCGGCCGCGCCCGAGCCGCTGCGGATCGGGCTGATCGGCGGCGGGCCGCGCGGCCTGTCGATCCTGGAGCGGCTGGTCGCCCGGTGCGCCGAGCGGCCGCCGGCCCGGCCGGTGGAGGTCACCGCGGTGGACCCGTACTGCATCGGGGCCGGCCGGATCTGGCGGCCGGAGCAGTCGCCGTGGTTCCTGATGAACACCCCGGCGCGCGAGGTCACGATGTTCTCGGGGCCGTCCGACGGCGGCCCGGCGAGACCGGGCGCCGGCCCGACGCTCGCCGAGTGGTGGGCCGTCGCCGATCCGGAGAACGCCGACCCGGAGGGCTACGCGCCGCGCGTCGTCTACGGCCGGTACCTGCGGTTCGTGCTGGGCCTGGTGCTGGACGCCCGGGTGCCGGGGCTGACGATCCGTCCGGTGAAGGCCAGGGCGCTGACCACCGACCGCGGCCCGGCCGGGGGCGGCACGGGCGAGCCGGTGCACCGGGTCCGGCTGGACCGCGGGGACGTGATCACCGTGGACCGGCTGGTGCTGGCCTCCGGCCACCCCACCAACGAGCTGGACGAGCAGCAGCGCGAGTGGCTGAACTTCGCCGAGGAGCACCCGCCGCTGCGGTACGTGGTCGGTGACTCGGCCGCCGAGATGCCGCTGGACGCCGTACCGCCGGGCGCCACCGTCGGTGTCCTGGGCATGGGACTGACCTTCTACGACGTGGTCTCGGCGCTGACGCTGGGCCGCGGCGGCCGGTTCCTGCCCGCGGAGGGCGGCGGCCTGCGCTACCTGCCGAGCGGGCGGGAGCCGAGGATCGTGCCGGCCTCCCGCAGCGGTATTCCGCTGCTGACCCGCGGTCGGAACCAGAAGACCGCCGAGTTCCGGTACCGGGCACGGCTGTTCACCCCGGAGCGGATGGCCGCGCTGCGGGCCTCCGGGCCGCTGGACTTCCAGTCCCAGGTGCTGCCGTGGCTGCTCGCGGAGATGAACGTCGTGCTGCTCGGTACCCGGCTGCGGCACGCCGTCGGGCCGGACGCCGAGCGGGAGTTCGGCGAGGCGGCGGCGGCCGTCCACCGGGAGGAGCCGCCGAGCCCGGCCGCGCTGGCCGTGCTGGCGGAGGGCTTCGGGCCGGCCGGCGAGCCGCTGGACGCGCTGTGGCGCCTGGCCCGGCCGTTCGCCGGACGCCGGTTCGCCTCCCCCGCGGAGTACCGGCAGGAGCTGGCCGACTGGCTGCGCCAGGACCTCGCGGACGCCGTCCTGGGCAACTACGAGGGCCCGGTGAAGGCCGCGAGCGACGTGCTGCGGGACGTCCGGGCGACCATCCGCTCGGTGGTGGACTTCGGCGGGCTGACCCCGGACTCGCACCGCCGCTTCCTGGCGGACTTCAACCCGGTCGCGGCGGTGATCTCCACCGGTCCGCCGGCGCAGCGCTCGGAGCAGTTCCTGGCGCTGCTGGCGGCGGGCGTGCTGGAGCCGGTCGGTCCGGCGGCCCGCTTCCGGGCCGACCGCGACCTGGGCTGCTTCACCGTCGAGTCCGGCCAGGTGGAGGACTCCCGGGTGCGGCTGGACGCGCTGGTCGACGCCCGGGTGCCGAGCACCGACCTGCGCTCGGACCGCGACCCGCTGATCCGCGGCCTGCTCGCCGACGGGGTGATCCGCACCTTCGTCAACTCCTGGGCGGGCGGCGCGTTCGACACCGGCGGCCTGGCCACCACCGACACCCCCTTCCACCCGGTGCGGGCGGACGGCGGGATCGAGCGGACGATGTTCGTCCTCGGCATCCCGAGCGAGCACACCCGCTGGTTCACCCAGGTCGGCAGCGGCCGGCCGGGCCCGTGGGGCGCCTTCACCCGGGACGCCGACGCGATCGCCGAGGCTCTGCTGGCGGAGGCGGCGCCGCAGGCCCGGCAGACCGCTGCCGAGCCCGCCGGGACGCTGGCCGGGCGGGCCGCCCGGTGAGCGGGCGCCCCGCGGCGTGGTGGACGCACCGCCGGACGGCCGCGCACGAGGAGTACCGGGCCGCCCGCGACCTGCTGCTGGCGCTGCGCGGCGACCGGGCGGCGGCCTGCGCCGCCTTCCGGCCGCCGCGCGCGGCGGAGTTCAACTGGGCGCTGGAGTGGTTCGACGTGGTGGCCGCGGACAATCCGCTGCCGGCGCTGCGACTGCTCTCCCCGCCGGACGCCGAGGGCCGCACGTCCGTGGCCGAGGAGCTGTCCTTCGCCGAGCTGTCGGCCCGCTCGGACACCCTGGCGGCGGCGCTGGCCGGCCTCGGGGTGCGCCGGGGCGACCGCGTCCTGCTGCTGCTCGGCACCCGCGCCGAGCTGTGGGAGAGCCTGCTCGGCTGTCTGAAGCTGGGCGCGGTGGTGGTGCCCTCGTACCAGGACGTGACCCGGGAGGAGGCCGCGGACCGGATCGGGCGCGGCCGGATCCGGCACGTGCTCTGCTCCGCGGAGGCGGCAGCGCTGCTGGACGGCCTGCCGGTGCCGGGGCTGCGGATCGCGCTCACCGACCGCCCGGCGGACGGCTGGACGCGCTACCCGGACACCCGCTCCGCACCGGTGCCGTTCCTGCCGGACGGGCCGACGCGCTCCGCCGATCCGGCGTTCTGCTACTTCACCTCGGGCACCACCTCGCTGCCGAAGCTGGTCGAGCACACCCACGCCAGCTATCCGGTCGGGCACCTGTCGAGCCTGTACTGGAACGGGCTGCGGCCGGGCGACCGGCACCTCAACCTGTCCGCCCCGGGCTGGGCGAAGCACTCCTGGAGCAGCTTCTTCGTCCCGTGGACGGCCGAGGCCGTGGTGCTGGCGCCGCCGGACGGCGGCCTGCCGCCCGAGGTGCTGCCCGGGGTGCTGGCCGACCACGGCGCGGACAGCTTCTGCGCCCCGCCGAGCGCCTGGCGGGCGATGCTGCCGCACCTGCACCGCACCCGCTCGGCCGTGCGGCTGCGCGAGGCCACCGCGGCGGGCGAGCAGCTGACCGCGGAGGTGTCGGCGGCGGTGGCCGCGGCCTGGCAGGTGCAGGTGCGGGACGGCTACGGGCAGACCGAGGCCACCGCACTGATCGGCCGCACCCCGGACGACCCGGCGCCGATCTCGCCGCTGGGGCACCCGTTGCCCGGCTGGACGGTGGTGCTGCGCGACCCGGCGACCGGTGCCCTGGGCGAGGCGGGCGAGGTCTGCCTCGACCTCGCCGAGCGCCCGGCCGGTCTGATGGCCGGCTACGCGGACGACCCGGAGCGCACCGCCGCCGCGCTGGCCGACGGCCTGTACCGGACGGGCGACGTCGGCGAGCGCTGCGCGGACGGCTCGATCCGGCTGCTCGGCCGGCTGGACGAGGTGTTCAAGTCGTTCGGGCACCGGGTGTCGCCGGTGGAGATCGAGGCGGTGCTGCGCGGGCACCCGGAGGTCGCGGACGCGGCCGTGGTGCCGCGCCCCGATCCGGCCGGCGGACTGGTGCCGTACGCGGTGGTGACGACCCGTCACGAGCCGCCGCACGGTGCGGGGGCGGCCCGGCTGCGCGGCGAGCTGCTGGCGCGGGCGGCGGAGCGGCTGGCGCCGGTGTTCGTGCCGCGCGGGCTGGAGTTCGCGGCCGAGCTGCCGAGGACCCGGTCGGGCAAGGTGCGCCGCGCGGAGCTGGCCGCGCGGTTCGCGGACGGCTGACCGGGATGTCCCGGTCGGCCGTCCGCGGCTTCCGGCCGCCGGCGCGCGGTGCGCCCGGCGGCCGGCCCGGTTCAGCAGTCGGGCAACGGCAGGTGCTCCTCGCGTTCGGCGGTGGCGAGCAGCGCCTCGGCGACGGCCCGGGCGCGCGGTGCGGCGTCGGTGGTGCGTTCGCGGAGCGCGGCGACGATCGCGCCGTCGCCCAGCAGGGCGAGCTGTCCGGCCAGGGTGCGGTGGCCGCGGTACCCGGCGGCGGCGAGCAGGCCGTCGAGGTACTCGATGACCTTCTCCTTGTGCTCGGCGGCGACCCGGTGCGCGGGGCTGGCCGGGTCGGCCTCCTCGACCATGGTGTTGATGAACGCGCAGCCGCGGAAGTCGGCCGCGGCGAAGCGTTCGGCGAGTCCGTCGAAGAGTGCGAGCGCGAGGTCGTCGGTGCCGCGCGGGCTGGCTTCGACGGTGTCGGTCAGCCAGCTCCGCCAGGCGGCGTCGCGGCGCCGGAGCACCTCGACGACCAGGTCGTCCTTGCTCGGGAAGTGCCGGTAGAAGGACGCGCGGCCGACGCCGGACTCGCTCAGGATCCGCTCGACCCCGACCGCGCGGATGCCCTCCTCGTAGAACAGCCGCTCAGCGGCGGTGAGGAGTCGTTCTCTCGCATTGCTCGGCATCCGCAAACGGTACCACTCGGTTCTGATTTTCCGATGGACGTTGACGAAAGTCGGTACCGATCGGTACCGTCCTAGCTGTTTGGTACCGATCGGTTCCATCTCCGCCGCAACCGAGGAGACGCCATGTCCCGTCTGCCCCTGCTCACCACCGAGACCGCCAACGAGGAGCAGCGCGAGCTGCTGGAGAGCACGCTCAAGCAGCTCGGCAAGGTCCCGAACCTGTACGCGGCGCTCGCCAACGGCCCGGCAGCCCTGCGCGGCTACCTGGCGATGCGCGAGGCCCTGGTCGGCGGCACCTTCAGCACCAAGCAGCGCGAGCAGCTCGCCCTGTTCATCGCCCAGCGCAACAGCTGCACCTACTGCGTCTCCGCGCACACCATGCGCGGCGGCAAGGTCGGCCTGAGCCAGGAGCAGCTGCTCGACACCCGCCGCGGCACCGACACCGACCCGCACATGGACCAGGTGCTCAAGCTGACCGGCGAGGTCATGGCGAGCGGCGGCCGGGTCTCCGACACCGTGCTGGCCGAGGCCCGCGCGGCCGGCGTCACCGACGCGGAGATCGCCGAGATCGTCGGCCACGTCGCGCTGAACGTGCTGTCCAACTTCTTCAACCACGTCGCCGAGCCGGAGCTCGACTTCCCGCTGGTCGACGCCCACGACCTGGCCTGACGGCCGCGGCGGTCGCGGGGCGCCGGAGCCAGCACTCCGGCGCCCCCGCCGCCCGCCGGCGGCCGCCTCCACCACCACACCGGCACCACACGGGCGGCATGCGGGAGCAGCAGCAGTGGACATCGACGTCAAGACCCTGAGAACGTTCTGCGAGGTCATCAGAACCGGCTCGTTCACCAGCGCCGCCCACCGGCTGGGCTACTCCCAGTCGAGCGTGACGGCCCAGATGCGCGCCCTGGAGCGGCAGGTCGGCGCTCCGGTCTTCCACCGGCTGCCCAACGGGGTGCGGCTCACCCCGGCGGGCTCCACCCTCCGCGGATACGCCGGCCAACTGCTCACCCTGGTGGGCGAGATGGAGGAGGCCCTGCGCGGCCCCTCGGCCACCGCGCCGCGGCTGCGGGTCGGCCTGGTGCCGGCCCTGGCGTACGGCGAACAACTCGCCAGGATCGCCCAGTTCGGCCGCCGCCTGCTGCCCGACGTGCAGCTCGCGCTGCGGGTGATGGGCACCGCGGAGATCCACGCGGCCCTGCGGGCCGGCGGCCTGGACGGCGCGATCCTGCTGACCGGGCGCGAGCACCGCCCGGCGCCGGCCGCGCCCGTTCCGGTCCTCAGCGGGGCCCCGGGCCGGGCGGCCGACCGGGCCCGCACCGCGGTGCTCGCCGAGCGCGCCTCGGCCGTCCGCGAGCGGCCCGAGGCGCCGACCGAGATCCCCGTCCAGGACCTGGAGTTCACCCCCAGCACCAGCGCCGGGGCGCGCCCGCCGCTCGCCTGCCACCAGGTCGTGGTCGCCGACCCGGACTGCCCCTCGCAGCGCTGGCTGCCGGAGTTCCTCCGGCTGCGCGGCGGCGAGCCGCCGGAGAGCCTCGAACTCGGCTCGATGGACGGGGTGCACGCCACCGTGACGGCCGGGCTCGGCTGCGCGATGCTGCCCACCGGCCTGGCCGCCCAGCCGTACGGCGCGGGTCTGGCGCCGATCCCCGGCGTGCCGCGGATGCAGTGGACGGTCTCCCTGCTGGCCTCCCGCACCAAGGAGTTCCGCGAGGGCCACCGCCAGGGGCTGGCTGACGCGATCCGGCTGGCGCTGACCTGCCCGGCCTGATCGGACCGGAGCCGTGCGGGCCGCGGCGCGCGGCCCGGCGGCCGGTCAGCCCTGGGGCGACAGGTCGTAGCCGTGCACCGGGACGGCCGACCAGGATCCGCCGGGCCGGGCCAGTCCCAGCTCCCGCATCCGCTCCGAGAAGCGGTTCATCGACGCCTCCGAGTCCCACAGGTCGATGATCCGCATGCCGTCCCCCGTCACGGCCGCCACGTGCGCCAGGCAGCCGGCGAAGATGCCGTCCTCCCGGCCGAGCCGCGCGTGGATCGCTTCGTACTCCTCGGTGGTCGCCCCGGGCAGGTCGACCTGTACGAGAACCGCCATCTCCGGTCCTCCTCGGTTCGCTGCCGCCGCGCCGGTTGCGGCGTGCTCCGACCTCCAATCTCCGCCCGCCCGCCGGGTGCCGCAAGCAGGGCCGTCCGGCCCTGTCGGCGGGCGCGGGCGGCCGGGGAGAATGCGGTGGCCCCTCCACGGCGGACGGGCCGGGGAAGGAGAGGTGCCATGCTCGACGGCACGGTACGGACGGGTGCCGGGGGTCCGGTACGGGTCTTCCTGCTCGACGACCACGAAGTGGTGCGCCGGGGTGTGCAGGACCTCTTCGACTCCGACCCCGGGCTGACCGTCGTGGGGGAGGCCGCCACCGCCGAGCAGGCGCTCGCCCGCGTCCCGGCGCTGCGCCCGGACGTGGCCGTCCTCGACGTCCGCCTGCCGGACGGCGACGGCGTCACCGTCTGCCGGGAGCTGCGCTCCCGGATGCCGGAGCTGGCCTGCCTGATGCTGACCAGCTTCGACGACGAGGAGGCACTGCTCGACGCCATCATGGCCGGCGCCTCGGGGTACGTGCTGAAGCAGATCTCCGGCACCGACCTGGTCTCCGCCGTGCGCACGGTGGCCGCCGGGCAGTCGCTGCTCGACCCGGGCGCGACCGGCCGGCTGATGGCCCGGCTGCGCCGCCGGGCGGACGCCCCGCAGCCGTCCCCGCTGCCGGCGCTCACCGAACGCGAGACGCAGATCCTCCAGCTGGTCGGCGAGGGGCTGACCAACCGGCAGATCGGCGAGCGGCTCTACCTGGCCGAGAAGACCGTCAAGAACCACGTCTCGCGGCTGCTGGCCAAGCTGGGCGTGGAACGTCGGGTGCAGGCCGCCGTCCTGGCCACCCAGGTGGCCGCCGACCGCCGCTGACCTTCCCCCCGCCCCTATGGGTTCGCATGCGCAGCATTGGGTCGGACGGCGGAGCCGAACGTCACCGCGCCGGGGACGGTGGGCCCGGGGCCGCGGGGTCCAACGGCCCTGGGACGCCGGCCCGGCCGCGGCGGAGCATGGAGCGCCGCCGGCCGGAGCGCACCCGGATGCCCCTGCACCCGCTTGCCACAGCTCCGAACCGCCGTGCGGCGGTCAAGGGTTCGGCGAGCGAGCGAAGGAGAGCGTCCGGTGGCTGCCATCGAGGCGACGGAGGGGACGGCCGGCGGGCCCGCCCGCGGGCGGCAGCGCCCGGGGGCCCGGCTGGTGCGGTGGCTGACGACCACCGACCACAAGGCGATCGGCACGCTGTACCTGTGGTCCGCGTTCGGCTTCTTCCTGATCGGCGGCGTGCTCGCCCTGGTCATGCGGGCCGAACTGGCGAGGCCCGGGACGCAGTTGCTCTCCAACGAGCAGTTCAACCAGGCGTTCACCATGCACGGCTCGATCATGCTGCTGCTGTTCGCGATGCCGCTGTTCACCGGCTTCGCCAACTGGATCATGCCGCTGCAGATCGGCGCCCCGGACGTCGCCTTCCCCCGGCTCAACATGCTGTCGTACTGGCTGTTCATGTTCGGCTCGCTGATGGCCGCGGCCGGTTTCGCCACCCCGCAGGGCGCCGCCGACTTCGGCTGGTTCCTCTACGCGCCGCTCTCCGACGCGGTGCACTCCCCCGGCGTCGGCGCCGACATGTGGATCATGGGTGTCACGCTGTCCGGCTTCGGCAGCATCCTCGGCGCGGTCAACTTCATCACCACCATCATCTGCATGCGCGCCCCCGGCATGACGATGTTCCGGATGTCGATCTTCTGCTGGAACGTGCTGCTCACCGCCGTCCTGGTGCTGATCGTCTTCCCGGTGCTCGCGGCGGCCCTGCTCGCCCTGGAGTGCGACCGCAAGTTCGGCTCGCACGTCTTCGACCCGGCCGGCGGCGGCGCCATGCTGTGGCAGCACCTGTTCTGGTTCTTCGGGCACCCCGAGGTCTACATCCTGGCGCTGCCGTTCTTCGGCATCGTCTCGGAGGTCGTCCCGGTCTTCAGCCGCAAGCCGATGTTCGGCTACTCCGGCCTGATCGCGGCCACCATCGCGATCGCCGGTCTGTCCGTGACGGTGTGGGCGCACCACATGTACGTCACCGGCCAGGTGCTGCTGCCGTTCTTCTCCTTCATGACCTTCCTGATCGCGGTGCCGACCGGGGTGAAGTTCTTCAACTGGGTCGGCACCATGTGGAAGGGCTCGCTCAGCTTCGAGACCCCGATGCTGTGGACGACCGGCTTCCTGGTCACCTTCCTGTTCGGCGGCCTCACCGGTGTGCTGCTGGCCGCCCCGCCGATCGACTTCCACGTCTCCGACTCGTACTTCGTCGTCGCGCACTTCCACTACACGCTGTTCGGCACGGTGGTGTACGCGATGTTCGCCGGATTCCACTTCTGGTGGCCGAAGATGACCGGCAAGATGCTCGACGAGCGGCTCGGGAAGATCACCTTCTGGACGCTGACGGCGGGCTTCCACAGCACCTTCCTCGTCCAGCACTGGCTCGGCGCGGAGGGCATGCCCCGCCGCTACGCCGACTACCTGGCCTCGGACGGCTTCACCACGCTGAACACCGTCTCCACCGTGGGCTCGTTCCTGCTCGGCCTGTCGATCCTGCCGTTCCTCTACAACGTCTGGAAGACCGCCAAGTACGGCGAGAAGGTCACCGAGGACGACCCGTGGGGCTGGGGCCGCTCGCTGGAGTGGGCGACCTCCTGCCCGCCGCCGCGGCACAACTTCACCGCACTGCCCCGGATCCGCTCCGAATCCCCGGCGTTCGACCTGCACCACCCCGACATCGCCGCCCGCGACCACCTGGAGCACCACGGCAGGCCGGCCGAGCACCTCGCCGGTGTCGCCCCGGCGGCCTACGACGCACCGGTCGGCCGGCGCCACCGCCAGGGCGACTGACCCGAAGTCCCCGTCCCCGCCCCGTCCTCCCCCGTCGGGGCGGGGGCGGTCCCACCACCGTCCCCCGTACGAGCAAGGAGCAGCCGTGAGCCACATCGTCCCGGCCATCGGCGCGGCCGCCCTCGCGGCGGCCGGCAACGTCTGGTGGCTGCCCGCCCTGGCCGACCTGCGGGCCGGCGACGACCGCCCGCGCTCCGCCCGCCCGGCCGCGCTCGGCTGCCTGACCTGGTGGCTCGGCACCGCGCTCACCGCCGTGCTCTGGTTCACCCCGGCACCCGGACTCCTCGGGCTCGCCGTGCTCGCTCCGGCCGCGGTCGCGGGCGGTGCCCTGTGGTTCGCCGGGTGCATCCGGCGGGAGGCCGAACTGCGCGAGGCGGAGCGGACCTGGGCGGCCGTCGCACCGGTGGCCGTCCCCCGGCAGGCCCGGAAGGGCGGGCCCCGGACCGGCCGGACGAGCCCGTGACCGGGTCGTTCGGCCCTTTCGGAGGGCAGGGGCGCGGAGTTGGGTAAGGACAGGGGTGCGTCCAGTCGTCCGACACCAGTGGCAGGAGGAGCGGTCCACATGACCGAGGCGATCACTGTTCAGGCCTTCGACGGCGTCCCGCGCGAGGTCCTCGACGAGGCCCGCGGCCGGATCGCGGCCGCCGCGGACTGCGCCAACGCGCTCGTCGAGTCGCTGCGGGTCCGGCTGACCCCCGCCGGGCTGGCGCAGGTCAACGCCGAGGTCGACGGCCGGCGGATCCGGGTGCAGGAGACCGCGCGCGGCCTCGGCGAGGCGTTGGACCGGCTGGCCGAGGGCCTGCGCCGCCGGATCACCGCCGTCACCGGCACCTGGACGCCGCGGGCCTGGCCGCAGCCGTCCCGGTCGCCGCTGCCGCCGATCCCGGCCGCGGCCGGCCCGCAGGTCATCGCCCGCGTCAAGTCGCCGTCGCTGGTGTGGTGTTCGCCGGACGCCGCGGCCCGCACCCTGGACGCGATGGACTACCGGATCCACCTGTTCACCGACCCGGCCACCGAGACCGACGCCGTCGTCTACCGGGTCGGCCCGACCGGCTACCGGCTGGCCAGGACGATCGCCGCCGCCCCGCCGCGCGGCTGCACGGCCCCGCTGACCGTCAGCCCGCACGGCGCGCCCACGCTCGACGACCGGCAGGCCGTGGAGCGGCTGGCCGGCGCCGAGCTGCCCTTCCTGTTCTACGCCCACCCCGGCGACGGCCGCGGCCGGGTGCTCTACCGGCGGTTCGACGGCCGGCTCGGCCTGATCACCGGCTCCTCCTGAGCCCTCGCCGGACGGCTCACCGCGTGCCGATCACGACGGTGGCGTCCAGCTCCCCGCAAACGGCGGTCCGGGCGGTCAGCCCGGCCGCCGTGCAGGCCGCCAGGGTGGTGGGGGCCTGCCGCTCGCTGGTCTCCACCAGCAGGTGCCCGCCGGGCGCGAGCCACCGCGGCGCGTCCGCGATCACCCGCCGCTGCACGTCCAGGCCGTCCGCGCCGCCGTCCAGGGCGACCCGCGGCTCGTGCTCGCGGGCCTCCGCGGGCAGCAGCCCGATCGCCGTGGTCGGCACGTACGGCGCGTTGGCGAGCAGCACGTCGACCCGGCCGAGCAGGTCGGCCGGCAGCGGCTCGTAGAGGTCGCCGAGGTGGACGGTGCCGCCGACCGCGGCGGCGTTGCGGCGGGCACAGCGGACGGCCGCCGGGTCGACGTCCGCGGCGTGCAGTTCGACCCCGGGGCCGACGGCGGCGGCGAGCGCCACCCCCAGGGCTCCGACGCCGCAGCACAGGTCGAGCACCACCGCGGAGGGGCCGGCCAGCAGCGCCGCCTGCCGGACGAGGAACTCGGTGCGCCGCCGCGGGACGAACAGCCCCGGGTCGACGGCGATCCGCAGGCCGCAGAACTCCGCCCAGCCGAGCACGTGCTCCAGCGGCCGGCCGGCGGCCCGGGCGGCCACCATCGTGTCGAGTTCGGCCGCCGAGCGGGCGGTGGCGAGGATCAGCTCCGCCTCGTCCTCGGCGAAGACGCAGCCGGCGGCGCGCAGCCGCACCACCACGGGCGGGAATCCGGGGAGCGAGCGGAGGAGGTCGGAAGAACCGGTACTGCGGGAGGAATGAGAGGACAACGGGAGCCTTTCGGGAACCGCCGAGGGGCGCTCCCGCGACCGCTACCGCGGTCGTGCCGTCCGGCCGTACGAGGAGAGCACCCAGCCTGCACCTGCGTCGATGGGTCCCACCTCCTCGATCCGTCCCTTGCTGGAGTGCCGCCACCCTACCCGAGGCGGGCCGTTCGCGACCGTCCTTCCGTGCGTCCGGCCGGGTCCTGTCGCCGTGTCAGGGGCGTCCGTCGACGGCCCCGCCACCGAAGCGGGCCGTCCAAGCGGCCAGTTGCTCGTCGGTGACCTTGGCGAAGAGGACGGGCGGGACGGTGAAGCCGGTGCCCGCGGGCAGCAGGTCGAGGGAGCGGGCCTCGTCGGGGCCGATCCAGCGCCGGGTCCGGGCGGCTGAGCCCCCCGGCGCGGCGAAGCAGTCCCGTACCGTCCGGCAGGCGGCCGGCACGAACGGCTCGGAGACGACCGCGCAGAGGTGGATCACGTTCATCGCGGTGCGCAGGGTGAGCGCGGCGCCCTCCGGGTCGGTCCTCACCTGCTGCCAGGGCGCCTCGGCGTCGAGGTAGGAGTTGCCCGCGCTCCACAGCGTGCGCAGGGCGCGGACGGCCTTGCGGAACTCCAGCGCGTCGAGTGCGGACTCGTACCCGGCGAGCAGTTCCGCAGCCCGCTCGCCGAGCCGCCGCTCGGCCTCCCCCGGGGTGCCGCCTGCCGGGACGGTGTCGCCGAACCGCCGGTGGGAGAAGGAGAGCACCCGGTTGACCAGGTTGCCGAAGGTGTCCGCGAGGTCCTTGTTGACCACGGCCCCGAAGAGCTCCCAGGTGAAGCTGGAGTCGTCCGACTCGGGGGCGTGCGCCATCAGGAACCACCGCCAGTGGTCGGCCGGCAGCAGCTCCAGCGCGGCGTCGGTGAAGACGCCGAGCCTCCGGCTGGTGGAGAACTTCCCGCCGTAGTACGTCAGCCAGTTGAAGGCCTTGACCCGGTCGACCTTCTTCCACGGGCGGCGCGAGCCGAGCAGCGTGGCGGGGAACATCACGGTGTGGAAGGGGACGTTGTCCTTCGCCATGAACTGCGTGTAGCGGACGGTGTCGTCGGCCTCGTACCACCAGGACGTCCAGTCCCGGACCTCGCCGGGCGGGGCGGCGTCGGCCCACTCCTCGGTGGCGCCGATGTACTCGATCGGCGCGTCGAACCAGACGTAGAAGACCTTGCCCTCGGCGGCCAGGGCCGGCCAGGTGTCGGCCGGCACCGGCACTCCCCACTCCAGGTCACGGGTGATCGACCGGTCCTGGAGGCCCTCGGCCAGCCACTTGCGGGCGATCGACGAGGCGAGCACCGGCCAGGAGTCGGCGCGGTCGTCGATCCAGCGCTCGACCTCGCCGGTCAGCGCGGACTGGAGCAGGAAGAGGTGCCTCGTCGTACGGACCTCCAGGTCGGCGCTGCCGCTGATCGCCGACCGCGGCCGCAGCAGGTCCGTCGGGTCGAGCACCCGGGTGCAGTTCTCGCACTGGTCGCCGCGGGCCCGCTCGTACCCGCAGTGCGGGCAGGTGCCGACGATGTACCGGTCCGGCAGGAAGCGTCCGTCCGCAACGGAGTACACCTGGCGGACGGCCCGCTCCTCGACGAAGCCGTTGGCGTGCAGCTGCCGGGCGATCTCCTGGGTGATCCCGCGGTTCTGCGGCGAGGAGCTGCGGCCGAAGTGGTCGAAGGAGAGGCCGAACCCCTCGTAGACCTCCTTCTGCCGCTCGTGGGCCCGCGCGCAGAACTCCGCGACCGGCAGGCCCGCCTCCTGGGCCGCCAGCTCGGCCGGGGTGCCGTGCTCGTCGGTGGCGCAGATGTACAGCACCTCGTGCCCGCGCTGGCGCAGGTACCGGGCGCAGACGTCCGCCGGGAGCATCGACCCGGCCATGTTGCCCAGGTGCTTGATCCCGTTGATGTACGGAAGCGCGCTGGTGATCAACTGCCGAGTCATCCCGGGCTGCTCCCGTCGGGGTGCGGATGCCGGTGCGGTCGCTCCTCCGGCTCACCGTACGCGGCACGGGCACCCGGTGCACGGCGCCGTCCCGGCGCTGCGGGCGCGGCTGCCCTAGGGTCGGGGAGGACCGCCGTCCGACCGCCGAGAGACAGGCCCGCCGTGCCGACCGCGCCCGTGATCCGCATCGACGTCCCCGGCTCCTTCCCGTGGGGCGTCTTCCACGAACGGCACCCCGAGCTCGTCCGGCAGGTGCTGGCGGCGCGGCCGTACGGGCCGGCCGAACGGGCGGCGGTCGAAGCGCTGCTCGCCGAGAGCACCGACGGCCTGCTGGAGCCGCCCGGCCCCTGGCTCCACGACCGCGAGGCGTGGCTCGCCCGGGGCGTGGGGCTCTGGGGCCGGCCGTGGAGCGAGGCGCCCTTCCTGTGGGCGGAGAGCTGGTTCCACCGACGGCTGCTCGACGCCACCGGGTACTTCCGGCCCGGACCCTGGCACGGCATCGACCCCTACGCGCCCTTCAAGGACGCCGAACTGGCCGGCGAGGCCGTGGACGGCGAACTCGCCGCCCTCGACGCGCTCGCCGACCTGCCCGAGGAGGAACGCACCCGGGCCCTGCTCTCCTCCGCCCTCTGGGGCAACCGCGCCGACCTCGGCTTCCGGATGGCCGCCGGGACGGAGGGCGCGGCCGTCCCCGCCCCGGTCGCCGACGACAGCGAACCGCTGCTGGCCGCACTGGCCCGGGCCCGGGGCGGCACGGTCTGCCTGATCGCCGACAACGCCGCCCGGGAGCTGCTGCCCGACCTCGTCCTGATCGACCACCTGCTGGCCGCGGACGCGGCCACCCGGGTCGTGCTGCACGTGAAGCCGCAGCCGTACTTCGTCTCCGACGCCACCATGGCGGACGTCCTCGCCGCGGTCGACCGCCTCCGTGCGGCGGACGGGGCCGCGGCCCGGGCGGTCGGCGAGCGCCTCTGGCGGGCCGTGGAGCGCGGCACCCTGCGGGTGGCGGCCCACCCGTTCTCCTGCGCGCCGCTGCCCTACCGGGACATGCCGGCCGACCTGCGCGCCGAACTCTCCGTCGCCGCCCTGACCGTCCTCAAGGGCGATCTCAACTACCGCCGTCTGGTGGGCGACCGCCACTGGCCGCCGACCACGCCCTTCGCCGATGTGGCGGGTCACTTCCCCTCCCCCGTCGCCGCCCTGCGCACCCTCAAGTCCGACGTGGTGACGGGCCTGTCGCAGGCCACCGTCACCCGTCTCGACACCACCGACCCCGCCTGGCGCACCGCAGGCACCCACGCCCTCGTCCAGCTCCACCCCCGCGTCTGACGCCTGTCGTCCGACGTCCGTCGTCGCAGGCGCCCGGATGGTCACCCCAGGGGCGCGAGGGGCGTCACCGTCGAGGCATCGCCCCAGCCGGTCGCGGCTGCCGCACCGCTCGCGCTCCGCATGGCGGCACGGACCAGGGCCGCGCCCCGCCGGGTGGCCGCCTCACCGGTGCCGACCGCGACCGTTCTGGTGCCGAGACCGGCGCAGGCGCGGCAGATCCCGGGCCGCGGCACCGGGTCGTGGCACCTGTCGCACTCCGCGTACCGGGCGACCGCGGGCGGCCGGGCCTCCGGCACCGGGGGCATCTTGCGGGTGAGGCGGTGCCGCAGCACGCCGAACGCCGAGTGGATCGTGGCGGGCAGGCACTGGAGCAGCGCCTGGGCGAGGTCGGCGGGGCTGCTGCCCCGTTCCAGCCAGCCGGCGACCAGCGGCGCCAGCCGCAGGGCCTCGGCCCGGCCGAGGCGGAGCCGGGGCTCCGGCCGGATCACCCGGAACAGCACCGACACGGCCTCGTCCGTGCGGTCGTCCGACCGCACGACGGCCCGCCTGCGGGTCGTCGGCCCGGGCTCCGCGAGTACGGGCTCGGCCTCTGTCGGCGAAGGCCCGGACTCCGTCGGTGCAGGCTCGGCCTCGACCGGACCCTCCTCCACCGGTTCCGGTTCCAACGGCGGGACAGGGAGGGTGGGTTCTTTGTCCAGGTTCTTTAAAGGAGCGCCAGGTCCACCCCTGCCCCGCCGACCGGACCCCGGAACATCGGCAGCCGGTGCGACCTGCTGCGGCGTGTCGTAGACGTGGACGGTGCTGTACCACCTGCCGTCGGCACCCTGGCACTTGACGACCCAGTAGTAGCCCGCCGCGGTCAGCTCGCGAAGCGCCTTGGCGACGGCGATCCGGCCCTCCACGCAGTTGTCGGCCATGCTCCGGCCGTCCTCGCGCCAGCCGTCCTTCCGCGAGAGGAGGTCGCCAAGCAGCCCTCGTGCGGCGTAACTCAGCCGCCGGTCCTGCAGGGTGACATTCGGCAATACCGTGAAGTTCACTGCCGGTTCGGTACGATGGATGTGCATGGGGAGTGTTCGCTCCTGGTGCCGTGCCCCGGGGTGTTGCCGCACCGCCGGGGTCATCTGTGCCGGTTCGCACGGAACCCAACACACGCACCGTCACGAGATCGACACGGTCCGTGTCGCTCGCATGCGAGCACCATTCGATCAACTCCAGCGCCCCGGTGCTCAGTACCCGGGCCCGCGCCGCCCTACCGACGGAAGCGCGACCGCAACTGCTTGTAGATCTCGAAACAGGCGGCCGCCGCCAGGAGACCCCCGAGCAGAACCCAGAGCACGGAGCCGCCGTGGCGCCACCGGGACAGACCGTCGTCCAGCAGGGCCACGGACACGACCAACTGGCAGTACGGCATGGCTTGTCCAGCGGACCGCCGTCCCGGAACGGGTTCTCCACGCGCCCTCCTCGCCTCGGGGCCCGCGCTGCATCCCTCGCGGACGAGGCGCCCGACACCGGATCCGTTGCTGACTTCGCGCCACCTCCCGCGTCACCCCGGGGCGCAGGGGCCGGGCGGGCGGGTCTAGTCTTTCGATCATGGCCCTGCGACCTGACGAGTTCTACGAGCACGCACGTGCCGCCACCGACGGTGACCAGCGCCTTCCGCTGGCACGGATGACCGGCTGGGACATCAGCCCGTTCGAGCAGGACGGGCTCCGGGTCGCGCCGCTGCGCCCGCCCGTCCTGCCCGAGCCGCCGCGGCACGGCGAGGACCCGGCGGACTGCGACATGTGCCGCGACCGGAACGAGGGCATCTGGCTCGACGACCACTGGCGGCTGGCCCGGATCCCGGGCGTCGGCGTGCCACTGGTCCTGATGCTGTACCCCCGCGACCACCACGACATGGCGGACCTGCCCGACGGACTGGCCGCCGAACTCGGGGTGCTCACCACGCACGTCGTCCGCCACGTGCAGGCCTTGCCGCACGTCTCCCGCGCCCACGTGTACCGGATCGGGGACGGCGCCGCCCACCTGCACATCTGGTTCTTCGCCCGGCCCGCGGGGCAGGCCCAGCTCTACGGGTCGTGGCTGCCGGTCTGGGACGACCTGCTGCCGGAGTACCCGGCCGAGGCGGCCGACGCGGACGCGGCGGCCGTCGCCGACGCCCTGCTCGCCTCGTACGGAGGCCGCCGCCCGACCGTCGACCGCGCGACCCGCGACTGAGCCGCCCACCCGGCGACGCGGGGCCGGAGCGGGTCACGGGAGTGCGGCAGAAGGTCATGGAGGCCCTCCTGCCGGCCGGCCGGTGCACCGCGAGCCAGGTGGCGCGCAGCATGGGGATCGACCGCCGCACCCTGCACCGGCGCCTGGAGCAGTCCGGCCGGACCTTCACCTCGCTCCTCAACGCCACCCGGGTCGACCTCGCACCGAGGTTCGTCGCCGACACCCGGCGCCCGCTCGCGGAGATCGCCCCGCTCCTCGGCTTCACCACCGCAAGGGCGTCCTCCCGCTGGTTCCGCATCCAGTTCGGCGTCAGTCCGAGCCAGTGGTGCAGCGAGCAGTAGCCCTGCCCGGGGAGACGTCGTGACGGAGCCTCATCGGACGCCCGGCCGTGCCCCGGACCGCCGCCCGTCGACGTGGTCCCGCAGTTCGACGACCGTGGTCACCACGCCGAGGAGCAGGGTCACCGCCGCCAGCGGCCGCCACCAAGCGTGACCGGCGAAGACCTCGGCGCTCAAGCCGGCGAGGCAGATCACCCTCCAGAGCACGTTCCGGCACGCGCGTATCCGGGCCTTCATCCCTCCCCCTCCCGGTGGCCGTCGGCCGAACCGTACCGTGCGGGCCAGGACCGGGTGCGCGGCCCCGGAGAACCCCGGACACAGCAGAAACCCCAGGTCAGCGACCTGGGGTTTCCGGTTGGAGCGGGCGACGAGAATCGAACTCGCGCTCTAAGCTTGGGAAGCTCATGTTCTACCATTAAACTACGCCCGCATCTGACGGCCCGTCACGGGTCGCCCGATCAAGCACCACTGTACCCCATCCGCGGAGCGGCACGGGGCATGGCGTGAACGCGCCGCCGGCCCGGTGCGAGGGGGTCTCCGAGGGGCGTACTGTGTGGGCCGTTCCGGCCGCGCGGGACGGCGAGCCGCCGCGGGTGACGTCCGGAACATCCCCTAATGTGACGCTGGCGTCCGCGGCGCAGTCCTTCGCCCGGGCCCGCCGCACGGACCGGACGGACCGGACGGACCGGGCGGGCCGTGCCGGGGGCGCGAGGCGGACGGGGACCACGGGGAAGTATGGGAAGGGGATCGATGGAGCAGCGCACCGTCGTTCGTTGTGCCGAGGGGCACCTGTTCAGCACGGCCACGTTCCCGATGCAGAATCTCGGCACCGCCCGGCTCGGCCCGGGCAGACTCATCCGCTGTCCGCAGTGCGGACGCCTGCGGAGTTCGGTGCCGGCCGACGTGAGCGAGCTGTCCGGGGCGCAACTGGCACGCGCGATGCGGCTGGAGGCCGTGGAGTTCCTCACCTGACGGTGTTCGGGCACGGCCGCGGGCCCCGGACGACAGGTACCTGATTCGTCCGGGGCCCCGCGTTGCCTTTAACCTCGACTGCGTGCTGCTCTCTGACAAGGACATCCGGACCGAAATCGACAAGGGCCGGGTCGTGATCGACCCGTTCGACCCCAAGATGGTCCAGCCCTCCAGCATCGACGTCCGGCTGGACCGCTTCTTCCGGGTGTTCGAGAACCACCGCTACCCGCACATCGATCCCTCCGAGGAGCAGCCGGACCTGACCCGGCTGGTCGAGCCGGAGGGCGACGAGGCGTTCATCCTGCACCCGGGCGAGTTCGTGCTGGCCTCGACGTTCGAGGTGATCACGCTGCCGGACGACGTCGCCTCGCGGCTGGAGGGCAAGTCCAGCCTGGGCCGCCTCGGCCTGCTGACGCACTCCACGGCCGGCTTCATCGACCCCGGTTTCAGCGGCCACGTCACGCTGGAGCTGTCGAACGTCGCCACCCTGCCGATCAAGCTGTACCCGGGGATGAAGATCGGCCAGCTGTGCCTGTTCCGGCTGTCCTCGCCGGCCGAGCACCCCTACGGCTCGGAGCGGTACGGCTCGCGCTACCAGGGCCAGCGCGGCCCGACGCCGTCCCGCTCGTACCTGAACTTCCACCGCACCGAGGTCTGATCCCCGGGTCCGGCACCGCCCTCCTCCGCCCCTGCCGGGGCCGCGGAGGAGGGGCCGAGGAGCGCAACGGCAGTGGGGGGCCCCCGGGGGGGGGGGGGGGCCCCCCCCCCGGCGCCGGGGCCCCCGGGGGGGGGGGGTGATTGTTGATGGGCCCCCCGGCAACCACAATGTTCTTTTG